>JAWXAT010000009.1 GCA_034439615.1 Oligoflexia bacterium
AGGCGTGTGATTTTCTCAAGTGCTTGGGGAGCGAGTGTTGATCCGTTGTCACCCTCGAGTCCTTGGGTGTTTATGAGTTCAAACGGAATAGGTTTTGTAGTTCCGCGTACAAGAGAGTGATCGTAAAAATTTACACCGAGCCAATCAATTTTAGCATGCAATATCATCTCACTTGTCAGAATATTTCTTTGGAAGATAATTTGTTTATCCCAAATAATTCCAGGTTGTGTGTAACGAAATTCTAAGTGTCCTGTTTCTGTAGCTCTGAGCCAGGCCCAGTTACTTATTTCTGAAAGCTCTTTTGCTGCTCGAACGTCTTGTTCATTTTTGAGATCAAAAGGATCAAAAAGCTTAAACCCATAGGCAACACCCACATTGTTTGTACTTCTGGCTTTGTGAAAAGCATACACAGCTAAACGATGAGCCCGTACCGTGTTAAAGGCCGCTTCAAAACCGTTACTGAGACCTTTTTTATGTGGAGGTATTTCACCATTCACATACGCCAAATGTATAAAACCCATCGGGTCATTAAAGGTCATCCAAAGTCCACAGACGTCACTTAAGTTTTGAGCAACATATTGAGCATAGCGTGCAAAATACTCGGGGCTTTGAGCTGAAAGCCATCCACCATTTTGATTAAACCAAATGGGGTGAGTAAAATGATGAAGCGATATCATTGGTCTTAGACCCAACTCGCGCATTCTCTTAAGCACTGTTTTATAATGAGCCATCACTTCAGAGTTAAAAATGCCAGGTTGGGGTTCAATTTTTTCCCACGATAATGAAATGCGAATGGTATTTAGACCGGTACTTTTTGCAGCTTGAAGGTCGTCTTCGTATCGGTTCCAGTGATCAATAGACAAATCAGCATTATCGCCGTTAGCGATGGGTGAATTTTCGGTAGCAGGATGCTCAAATTGATACCAGTCGCCGTTTTCACCGCCACCAGTTACGCCCTCAGTTTGGTGGGCAGAGAAAGCTGCACCCCAGAGAAAGCTCTTTGGGTATTGTTTTGTCTGTGAATGTGCCGGAAAATTTATGGTGACTATACTTAAAAAAATACCAATGAATAAAAAGGTTCGCATGCTGTACATCAAAGTTCCCCATAAAAATTACCCAGGCTTCTTATGACTCATTGGGCTCAGCATTCCAAGAAAAAACTGCACGGCTAAGTTGTGGTTTTGAAATGTTGACAGTCTAAGAGGTGGGGTCTATGAACATGAAGACTTGGTTCGATAGGAGATCACACGATGTTTACAAAGATTTTAGCAATTGGGTTTGCCTCATTAATCGGTTTTTCAGCTCACGGTGCTGATAAGAAAATTCGCATCGGCCTTTCAATGGACACTCTCAAAGAAGAGCGTTGGCAACGTGACCGAGATCTTTTTGTGAAACGTGCAAAAGAGCTAGGGGCCGAGGTTCTAGTTCAATCAGCCAATGGAAACGATGCTTTGCAATTCAGCCAAGCAGAAAATCTACTCACCCAAGGTGTAGATGTTTTAGTTGTGGTTCCCCATAACGGTGTAGTAGCCGCATCGATAGTAGTAGCCGCTCACAAAGCTGGTAAAAAAGTCGTAAGCTATGACCGTTTGATTCAAAATTCAGATGTAGATCTCTACTTATCTTTTGACCCAGTTGAAGTAGGACGACTTCAAGCCGCTTATCTAGTTGAGCATGTGAAAAAAGGAAATTTCGTGTTGATTGGTGGTTCACCCACTGATTCAAACGCAAAACTTGCACGAAAAGGTCAAATGCAAGCACTTCAACCGGCCATTGACCGTGGCGATATTAAAATTGTAACAGACGCTTGGGCTCGTGAGTGGCAAGCGAGTGAGGCATTGAAGCACACGGAGAATGCTCTAAGTAAAAACAATAATAATGTTCAAGCAATTGTAGCTTCAAATGACGGAACAGCCGGTGGTGCTATATCTGCACTCAAACAACAAAATCTTGCTGGCAAAGTAATGGTTTCTGGTCAAGACGCTGATCTAACTGCATGTCAACGTATCGTTGAAGGCACACAAAGCATGACTGTTTACAAACCCATCCAAGCCCTTGCCTATAAAGCAGCTGAATCTGCAGTTGCTTTGGCTAAAGGCGAAGCTGTTGTAGCCAATACAACAATCAATAATGGTAAAAAAGAAGTTCCATCTTTATTAATTAAGCCAATTCAAGTTGATAAAAATAATATCGACTTAACAGTGGTTAAAGATGGTTTTCATCCTCGTGAAGCTGTTTACAAAAACGTCGCTAAACGCAAATAAAATTCATGACTGACAATGTGCTTCTTGAAATGCGTGGAATTTCAAAGGAGTTCTCGGGTGTCCGAGCGCTTAACCTTGTTTCTTTTAACGTAAAACAAGGCGAAATTCATGCACTGTGTGGTGAGAACGGTGCTGGCAAGAGCACACTCATGAAAATTTTGGCAGGATTTTATCCTCATCGTTCATATTCAGGGGATGTGCTAATTAATGGCAAGACCCAAGAGTACAAAGGTATTCGTGATAGTGAAAAAGCTGGAATTGCCATTATTCATCAAGAGCTATCACTTATTCCTGAGATGACCATTGGAGAAAATATTTTTATTGGCCGAGAACCTTCTTCGTTAGGATTCATCGATTGGAACACTCTTTACACTAAAACTAAAAAATTACTTGATTCAATAGGGCTTAAAATTAATCCGCTAACACCTGTAAAACATTTGGGCATCGGGCAACAACAACTTGTCGAAATCGCAAAAGCTCTGAGCCATAACCCCAGCATTCTTGTACTTGATGAACCCACATCGGCTTTAGCAAAAGATGAAATTGAAATTTTATTAAAACTTTTAAAAGATCTTAAAAACCGCGGCGTCACATGTGTACTTATCTCTCATAAACTTAATGAAGTATTAGACGTGTCAGATAGAATCACTATTTTAAGAGATGGTAGGGCAGTAAAAACACTAGAGCTTAGTGAAGCGACTCAAGATATTATTATTTCCCATATGGTTGGGCGTGAACTTAAAGATTTTTATCCACGTCTTACTCGTAAAATAGGGGATGTACTATTTGAAGCTAGAAACTTTACAGTCGCAAACACAAATATGCCCGGAAAATATATTTTAAATAATGCAAGTTTTGTCGTTAAGCGTGGAGAAATTTTAGGTATCTCGGGCCTTATGGGAGCTGGGCGTACAGAGTTTTTGCAAACTATTTTTGGTGTGAAACTTGGTAAGACCCAAGGTGAAGTTTATCTCAATGGTGAGTTATTAAAAATTTCTTCGCCTCACGATGCGATAAAAGCGGGGCTTTCGCTTTTGCCGGAAGATCGAAAACGTCATGGCTTGGTTTTAGAAGATACTGTGGCAAAAAATATGAGCCTTGCGGGCCTTAATAAAATTTCACAATTAGGAATAGTAAATTTTCAAGCAGAACGAATTTATGCACTCAAGCAACTTAAAGATTTACACATTAAAGCATCATCGATTCAAGCCCCAGTTAAAAGTTTAAGTGGTGGTAACCAACAAAAAGTAGTCATCGCTAAATGCCTTATGACAACGCCTAAAGTTTTATTTTTAGATGAACCTACGCGGGGCATAGATGTAGGTGCTAAAGCTGAAATCTATCAGCTCATGAATGAATTGGCGGCTCAAGGTTTAGCTATCGTTATGGTTTCATCAGAGTTACCTGAAATTTTGGGTGTGAGTGATCGTATAATTGTGATGAGTGAGGGGCGTATTTCGGGTGAGTTTTTGTGTGCAGATGCGACCCAAGAAAAAATCATGGCCCAGGCGACAGTGAGGATGTAATGAATTTTAAAAAATCATTAAGAACATACACCATGGTTTTTGCACTATTTGCGATCTGGGCGATTTTTGAAGTTCAGACAGATGGGGCTTTTTTACAAGCGCGCAATCTGTCTAATCTTTTGCGACAGATGTCGGTGACTTCTATTTTATCAATCGGAATGGTTCTTATTATAGTGGCCGGTCATATAGATCTTTCTGTGGGTTCAGTTGTATGTTTTTTAGGTGCAATCTTAACGGTCGCAAATACAAAAATGGGTTATTCACCTTCAGTTTCTGTGGCAATAGCACTTAGTGCAGGTGCGCTGATTGGTCTGATGAACGGCTATCTCTTAAGTTATCAGCGCATTCCATCTTTTATTGTCACACTTGGCGGCATGATGGCTTTTCGCGGAGCTGCCATGATGGTTACTAAAAACGAAACAATTCCACTTGAGGCCGGCTGGATTCAAACCATGGGTACAGGGTATGTGAATGCAAAAGCAGGTTGGATCATTTGTATTTTTTCTTTGATGGTCACATGCTTAGCACTTATTTGGGGTCGCCAATCAGAAATAAAATCGGGGCTTGAATCAACACCACTTTCAAAATTTATTTTAAAACTGCTTGGCCTCGCATTTATTGTTTTGAGCTCAATGGCTGTACTCGCTAGTTATGAGGGTATACCTATTCCTGTTTTAATAATGATAGGTCTTATGATCATCGTATATCTAGCAGCTACAAGAACTACATGGGGTCGCCATATTTATGCGATTGGCGGCAATAGTGATGCTGCATTTTTATCAGGTATTAATATTAAATTTCGCACTCTAAGTATTTATGTATTGATGGGGCTGCTCTCTGCTATAGGCGGAATTATTCTCACAGCCCGTGTAGGTAGTGCCTCGCCTGATTCAGGGCAACTTCTTGAACTCGACGCCATCGCATCATGTGTTATAGGCGGAACAAGTCTCATGGGTGGTAAAGGAAGTGTTCTGGGCGCAATACTTGGAGCCCTTGTTATGGAAAGTCTTAACAACGGAATGAGTTTGGCGAGCATTGAACCTTTTTGGCAATACATCGTAAAAGGTGTGGTTCTCGTTGCCGCTGTTTGGGCAGATATGCTTTCACAAGATGTGAAGGGCTAAAAAAAAGCGAGTGATCAGCTGATTCACTCGCTCTTATATTTTTATTTTTAAAATCAAACTACTGTTCTACGACCAACTGCTAAGCGATAAATAAACAACACAAGCATGGCACCAATTACTGATGCGATAAAACCTGCGGGTTCGCCTGCAACGTAGAAATTCATAGCTTGACCTAAGTAGCTGGCAAGAAAAGCACCAACGATACCAAGAAGTGCGGTGACAATAAAACCACCTGGATCACGGCCTGGCATCATAAACTTAGCGATAACACCAACGATCAAACCAACTAGCAAAGTCATTAAAATAGACATTGTGTTTCCCTTTCGTAAAAATTTTTAACAATCATTCCTCTGTCATATGTTACTTGAGCAACATCTGGACCGAGTCAGAACACGTTTATTTTAATTTAAAAGGAATAGAGAGAGTCACAATGACTCGCATTGGGTTAACTCGCCATGAAGTGTGATCAAATGGGAAAGCGACAAATAAAAGTAGCGCCATGGCCTAATTGGCTCTCGACTGACGCTGATCCGCCGTGACGTTGCATGATGTGCTTCACAATAGCTAAGCCTAGGCCTGTACCACCTTGTTCACGTGAGCGCGCTTTATCGACACGATAAAATCGCTCAAAGAGTCGTGAATGATGTTCGGGGGGAATTCCAGGGCCATGGTCTTTGATTTTAAGCACGACATCATGGCGTTCTTGAGTCCAGCTAACTTCTAATGCACACCCTATAGGTGTGTACTTATGCGCATTATCTAAAAGATTTACGAGTACTTGTTCAAGGCGTCGTGGGTCAGCGTAAACAATTTGTGCGTCAACATGAGTGGTTACAATTTGTTTTTTGCTTTCAAAATTTCCTTGAAGCTGATTAAGAACGCGAACCGTAACTTCTTGTGTGCGGACTTGCGCTTTTTGAAGCACATCGGTTGACTCAAGAGCTGAGAGATCTAACAAATCGCCAATGAGTGCCATTAAGCGATTAACATTTCTTGAAATAACATCTAAAAATTCTTGTTTGGGTTGAATTCCGCGTTTGCTGTCTTCAACTATTGTATCGGTATAACCCTTAATTGCTGTTAATGGAGTGCGCAGTTCGTGGGAAACATTGGCTACGAAATCAATTCTGATTTGCTCTGCACCTTTTAGTTCTGTGACATCATGAAATATTCCCACAGCTCCGTAAATCTCGCTGTTTTGTTTTCTCAAGGGTGCCACAGAAAGTGAGAAGAATTGTTTAGTATTATTTGTTTGCTCAATTTCAATAGCCTTAACTGAAGTTGATGTACCTCGATTAAGTGCAGCTTTAAAAGCTTCTAAGATTTCAGGGGCTCTAAACATTTCCCACAATCTAATATTTCTTTTTTGTAATTGCTCTTCGTTACCAAAGAGGAGGGCAAAGCGTGTGTTAAAGAAAAGTGGAACGCCTTCTTGGTCAACGGCTAAAATAGCATCAGAAATTGCTGACATGAGAGTGGTTAGTTCTTCACGCTCTCTATTTAAGCTTTCAGATTTGAGTTTGAGATCAGTTCTAATTTTATCAATTGAAAATTCAAGATCAGACCATTCTCCAAAAGAATCTGTTTCTAATGTTTCAGGATCAATCTCTGAATTTTCTGAGTGATCGGTTTGCGCCAGAGCATTTTTTGTTTTAACTAAAAGGCGGCCCAACGGAAACACCATGCGTCTTGCTGACCAAATCGCAAGGGCCATGAAAATTGATGCTACCAAAAGTAAAATAAGTGTTAGTGAATTATCAAAGAGTTTGAGGGTTTCACGTAAAGAGTTTAAAGAAACTGCACCCCAGAGAATCAATTCTTCTGGCCCTAAATAGAGTGCACCATTAAGACTGTTATCACTATTCTTGCGATCAAATTTAAAATCAAAGCCGTATGTGTTTAGTTGTGCGTCTAGAATTTCCTTACGCAAAGCAAGGTTTCCTAAATTTCCATAGTTAGGTTGAGAGTCACACAGAATTTCGCCTGAGCTTGACATAATTAAAAAGCGCATTGTGCCTTCTTTGGTGCGGTGGGTGCACCACGTACGGGCATTAGCGCGATTGAGATCCGGCGACAAGCCAACGAGAGTGTCGTGGAGTTGCTCGGCTACTTGATTGATATATTTTTGTTTGAAAAAATAACGAGCAGCGAGTCCAGATGCGCCAAGTGCTGCAACCACAAGACAAGTCTGAATAAGTACCATGCGAAAAAATATACGCCATGGAAAACTTGATTGGCTAAACAGCTTATTCTTTTTCACTTAACTCCTAATGCGATAACCAATCCCACGAATCGTTTCAACCACGTCTGCACAATCTCCCAATTTTTTTCTGAGTCCAAAAATATGGGTGTCCACGGTGCGATCAATAACAGCTACACCCTGACCTTGAACAAGCTTGATTAAATTTTCACGAGATAAAACACGCCCACGATTTTCTGTGAGGGCTGATAATAATTTAAATTCTGATGGTGTTAGATCTACTTTTATAGAGGCACAGGTTACTTCATGGGCATCTACATTAATGGTTAAGTTGCCGATGTGTTGTTTGTTTGTCTTTGGTTCTAAAAGACTCTTTGCCCTTCTTAACAAGGCACGCACGCGAGCTAAGAAAATAGAAATTTCAAAAGGTTTGGTGACGTAATCATCAGCGCCCATCTCTAAACCCAAAACCATATCAGCCGCATCTGCACGGGCTGTGACCATTAAAATCGGTACTTGAGATTTTGCGTCACTGAGTTGACGAACCCGTTTACAAATTTCAAGACCTGAAACACCAGGTAACATCCAATCTAAGATGATGAGTGCATTGTCATTATTTTGAATGAGTTTAATTGCTGATTCACCATCTTCAGCTTCAATGGTGCGTAAACCTTCACGGTTAAGGTGTAAAAGCATTAAATCACGAACATCTTTTTCATCTTCTACAACTAAGACTTGAGGATTGTTCAATGACTGATCCATCATTTCAACGACTCCTTAATTGATTCAGGTCGTGGAGAATGTCGAATGTCTTCGCCAGTAATAGCAAAAATAATATCTTCTGCAATATTTGTAGCGTGATCACCAATGCGTTCAAGATTACGTGCTACTAAAATGAGATTTAAGCCTTGCTCTACATCTTGGCTGTTGGTTTTTAGATGTTCAATAATATCGGTAAATATTTTATTTTTAAAAGCATCAACCTTATCGTCACGTTTCAAAACATCACGGGCAAGTTCTTCTGAGCTTTGAACAAAGGCATCAAATGATTCGCGCACCATAAATCTAACTTCGGTGGACATTTTAGGAATATCAATCAAAGGCTTAATCGGTAGGCCTTTTAAATATCGACCCGCATTGTGCGCAATATTAACGGCTTGGTCACCCATGCGCTCAAGATCTGTATTGCTTTTTAGAATGGCGATAATTAATCGAAGATCCTTTGCAAGTGGCTGCTGAAGGGCTAAGAGTTTTAAGCAACCATCATCAATGTCGATGTGAGCTTGATTTACCTTTTTTTCGATCTCAAATACTAAATCAAGCTTATGAAGGCTGCCCTCAATAAGTGCTTGTGTAGCATTTTCGATTGCTCGCTCGACATACCCAGCCATAGAGAGAAGTTGTTCTTTTAGCTCTCTTAAACTTGTGTCGAAATGTCGTTCTGTCATCCGAACCTCCCTGTAATATAACGCTCGGTACTGTTCTCTTTTGGTTTAGTGAAAATCTGGGAAGTATTACCAAACTCTATGAGTTCGCCCAAAAGAAAGAATGCCGTGTGGTCTGAAATTCGAGCGGCCTGTTGCATGTTGTGTGTAACAATAATAACGGTAACTGTCTTTCTTAATTCTGTCATCAATTCTTCAATTTTAGCAGTAGAGATCGGGTCAAGTGCACTGGTGGGTTCGTCCATTAAAAGTATACGTGGTTCAACTGCTAACGCTCGGGCGATACAAAGTCTTTGTTGTTGTCCACCTGAGAGACTAGTACCTGGAGCGTGAAGTTTGTCTTTTACTTCCCCCCAAAGGGCCGATTGAATCAAACTTCTTTCGACGATGTCTTTAAGAACATTGCGGCGTTTCACACCCGCTAGTCTTAAACCGATAGCCACATTGTCAAAAATAGAAAATGCAGGAAACGGATTTGGCTTTTGAAATACCATCCCGATATTACGTCTAAGCTGAACGGGGTCAACACCTTTACCATAAATATCTTTTCCTTCGAGAACCACACTTCCAGTTGCTGAAGCTCCCGGCACTTCTTCATGCAAACGATTTAAGCATCGAATGAAAGTAGATTTACCGCAGCCCGAAGGGCCGATGATCGCTGTCACTGTATTTGGGTGATAGTCTATGCTGATATTACGAACTGCATGGACTTCGCCGAAATATGCATTGAGGTTTTTTACCTCAAATATGGGTTTTGAATTTGGCGTTTCCATTAAATACTACTCCCGACTGCCACTAGCAGATTGGTTTCTCATTAACAAAAGTCTAGTTAAAAGATTCATGCAAAAAACAAGCATCACAAGTACAAATGCCCCGGCCCACGCCTGATTATGCCAATCTTCGTATGGAGAAATAGCATACGTGTATATCTGAACGGGTAAAGATGAAATGGGTTGATCAAGTGATTTTGCCCAAAAGCGGTTATTCAAAGCTGTGAATATTAATGGAGCCGTTTCACCAGATACACGGGCAATAGCTAATATGATTCCAGTTGCTATGCCACTCATACTTCCAGGTAATACAATTCGTAAAATCACTTTCCAACGTGGTAATCCCAATGCAAGGCCCGCTTCACGAATATGTTGCGGAACAAGTTTAAGAAGCTCCTCAGCACCACGTGCAACTGTGGGTATCATCAAAACACCAAGGGCTAAACCCCCTGCAATTGCAGAAAATCTTCCCATGGGCATAACAACTACGGCATAGGCAAAAAGACCAATGACAATTGAAGGAATACTTGAAAGCACATCAGTGCTAAAGCGAATGATATGCCCTAATTTTCCGTTTCCATATTCTGATAAATAAATGGCTGTAGCTAATCCCCACGGAATGCCAACACAAGATGCAAGTCCAATAAGAATGAGTGTTCCTACGAGTGCATTGGCCATACCGCCTCCAAGTTCTCCAACGGGAGCGGGAAGGGCAGTAAAAAATGACCAATTAAGGGCAGGTAATCCACGGGACATCACATACCAAAACACACTAAATAGCGGAATCAATGCAACAATGGTTGCTGAAAATAAGAGTGAGCACATCAGAAAATTTTTAATTTTTCTTTTTTTAAAAGTAACAGGAAGTTTATTAGAAAGTTGACCAGTGCGAGTTTCGATTCGTGTTCGTCGATCGGGTTTGTTTTTTAAAACAGTATTGGCTGATAATTCATTTGTATCGCTCATCGGGATGTTCCTTGAGCTTTGGTGACGCGCCAAACAAATACACGAGCCAAACTATTAATCACAAATGTAACAGCAAAAAGAGTTAATCCAATAGCTGCTAAGGCAGATAAATGTTCATCACTTACTGCTTCTGCATATTCATTAGCGATAACACTTGCCATTGTTTGCCCTGGGGCGAATAGTGATGCAGAAATTTCAGCTCGATTACCAATGACCATCGTAACAGCCATTGTTTCTCCAAGTGCTCGACCCAGACCTAAAATGATGGCACCCATGATTCCGGTTTTTGAACTTTTTAAAACTGCAATCGACATTGTTTCCCAACTTGTTGCTCCTAGAGCAAGGGCCGCTTCACGTTGAGATCGTGGAATTGCTTTAAAAACCTCACGAGAAATAGAAGACACCGTTGGTGTAATCATAATGGCTAAAATAATTCCAGCGGCGAGCATTCCCACGCCGTAAGGAGGGCCTTGAAAGAGGGGCAAAAAGCCAAGTGTTTTTGCCAGCATTGGTTCAACTGTGGTTCGGAGCCAAGGAGCTAAAACAAAAATTCCCCATAGTCCATAAACAACACTCGGGATAGCTGCTAACATTTGCACGAGAAATCCTGCAACTGTTGCAATTTTTTTATTGGCAAGTTCATTTAAAAAAAGTGCGATACCTACGCTAAGAGGAGCTGCAATTAAAATTGCGATCAGTGAAGAAACAATCGTACCGAATATTACCGGGAGTGCTCCGTAATTATGCTGTACTGGATCCCAAGCAGTGGATGTAATAAACCCAAAGCCAAATTTTTGAAATGCTGGTTTTGCAGTGCCCCACAAAAATACTGTAATGAGCACTAAAAACAATACGACCCCGAGCGCAACTGTACGCATCGAGGTCGCAAAAAGTCGGTCACCGAAGTGAACGTCTTTTGGTTGTTTTTTTTTCTTACTAAACATCGATTTTACTTCGTAACTTCAATCTTTTTAATTTTAGCATCAATTTTAGTAACCAATTCTTTTGGCAATGGTGCATATTCTAAAGCCGCACTTAATTTTTGACCATCGTAGATTGCCCAGTTTAAGAATTTCACCAAATTTGATCCTTTAATACCATTTTGTTTTCCGTAAACTAAAAGATAAGTAAAACTGCTAATAGGATACGAGTCTTTGCCTTCAGCATCGGTAATCGACATACGGAAATCTTCGGGAAAATCTTTCTTAGGAGTTTTCTTAAGAAAATTTGCAGCTGCAGCCGTAACCGCTTTGGTTTCAGGTTTTACAAATACTCCAGCTCTATTTTTCACTGAAGCTACAGGAAGTTTGTTTGAAGCAGCATAAATTAATTCAACATAACCAATACTTCCTGGTGTTTGTTTAACAAGGCCAGCAACGCCTTCGTTACCTTTGCCGCCAAGACCAACGGGCCAGTTAAGTGCGGTTCCTACTCCTACTTTTTCTTTCCAAGTAGGGCTTACTTTTGCGAGGTAATCTGCAAAAATATTTGTTGTCCCACTTCCATCTGATCTATGAGCCACCATAAGTGCTTGATCAGGAAGTTTTAAAGTAGGATTGAGTTTTACAAGTCGTGGGTCATTCCATTTTGTGATTTTTCCTAAGAAAATATCAGCGATGATTTCACCATCGAGTTTTAAATCACCCTTAACTTCAACAAGATTGTAGGTCAGTACAACAGCACCTAATGTTGTAGGAATATGGTGAACGGTAACTGGAGATTTTTTTAATTGCTCATCTGTCATGGGAGCATCTGATGCGCCAAAATCTACGGTCTTTTCTAAGAACTGACGAATGCCACCACCACTTCCGATGGATTGATAATTAATTTGTACTTCTTTATTTACCTTTTGATATTCAGAAAACCATTTTGAATAAAGCGGGTAGGGAAACGTGGCCCCTGCACCTGTGATTTCGGTAGCTGCAAATGCAGTAGAAGCAAACATTACAGCTGTGAAAATTAATGTCAAAAAAGTTATCAAAAATCGACGCATAAGTCCTCCAGTAGGTTTTAGCCTTTATACTCGGCTATTTCTATAAGAGGCAATTTAAGTCAGATGTTGAGATGCTAATTTTAAGATTTGGTTAGGATTATTAATGACGTGCTATGTAATTTATATAAGTGCGGGGCATCTCATTTGAGATGCCCCGCTATCTAAATTATCGAGCTTCTTGTAGGCGGGCAATTCGTTCTTCAAGTGGTGGATGAGTAGAAAGCAATGCAAAAAGACCTCGCGACTTACCAGATATCTTAAGACTGGCAATTGCAGGTTGAGCTTGCTCTTCATTTTCTTGAATTCCATGACGGCGTTGTAAAGCGCGTAATGCTGCGATCATTTTTTCACGACCCGCAAGGCGTGCTCCGCCGCTATCTGCTCTGAACTCTCTGAGCCTTGAGAAATAAGAAACAACAAATGCGCCTAAGATACTAAAGAAAATCTCAAGAACAATTACAGTCAGCATATGAATCATGTGTCGTGATTCTTCTTTTGCATTTTGGCTGATAGCAAAAGCAATGATTCTAGCTAAGAACATAACAAACGCGTTCACAACCCCTTGAATGAGAGTCATTGTAACCATGTCACCATTTGTAACGTGTGAAACTTCATGGGCCAAGACACCTTCAATTTGTTGATGGTCCATTTGGCTCATAAGCCCAGATGAAACTGCAATGAGCGCTCTATTTTTTGTGGGGCCTGTGGCAAACGCATTTACTTCAGGGCTTTCATAGATTCCGACCTGAGGCATTGTGCTCATTCCGGCATGACGGGCAAGTTCATGAATCTTTCGAACTAACCATTGAAGTTCTGAGTTTGAAACCGTCTCATCAATGATTTTTACTCCCATGAGCCACTTCGCCATTACACGCGAAAGTGCTAATGAAATAAAAGCGCCACCCATACCCCAGACGAGACAAAAGGCCATCAGCTGACCGTAATCAATGCCTGCTTCTGTGATGTAATAACGAACGCCAAGAACATTGAGCACGATTGAAATCGTGGTCATGACCAAGATGTTCACTAATAAAAATAGAAATATCCGTTTTGCAATTGCCATGGGGTACCTTCCTTTTTTCAAGTCAAACTAACATCTATACTATAGTGTTTTTTTCATTACTTAAAATAGATAAAATAGTATATTCAGTTCGTTTTAAACAATGTGTATATTATGAGGGATTTGTCAATGACCTGGCTAAATTATCATCATCTCTATTATTTTAGAACTATCGCTCACGAAGGCTCTATTGCCAAAGCCTCAATCAAATTAAGTCTAGGTCAACCTACATTGAGTACGCAATTGAAACAATTTGAAAATGCTTTGGGTGTTCAGCTCTTTGAACGGCGTAATAGAAAACTTATTATTACAGAAGCTGGCCGCATAGCGCTGGAATACGCTACTGAGATTTTCAATACTGGCGAAGAAATGGTTGAAGCGCTCCAAGATCGATTGGTTAAAAGTCATGTGCATATTCAAATCGGGGCATTAGATAGTGTGCCTAAATATATTATTTCTAAAATGGCACAGTATGCCTACGGCCTAGGGAATTGCACCTTGAGTATTTTAGAAGGTAAGGGAGATGAGCTATTTCGTGAATTAACCACTCATCATCTAGATTTAATTTTGTCTAACTACCCTCCGCCTGTGAGTGATCAGCAAGGTCTTTATGCAAAGAGTATTGCAAAGTTACAGGTGTATATGTGTGGTGCCGAAAAATATAAAAATCTAAAAAATAATTTTCCTAAATCACTTAATAGCCAACCCATTGTATTGCCTACTGTTCACAGTAAATTGCGTCACGATTTAGAACATTTTTTTAAACTCAATAATCTTCAGCTCAATCGTGTTGCTGAAACTCAAGATACGAGTGTTCAAAAACTTTTAGGTGTTGCTGGAGTTGGTTTGTTGCCACTTTCTGAACCAGCGGCTCAAGAAATTGCAGGTGACGGAAAGCTTGTGAAGCTTGGTATTTTGCCAAATGTCTATGAAGAAATATGGTTGATTGCAGCGTCGAGAAAAATTGAAAATCCAATTGCTCAAAAGTTGATTAAATCTTTTGCTTTGTGAATGACTTAAATTTTTTGAAGTTAGTTTTTATGATCAGAAGCGGGTAATCTATTGCCCCGAATGGTTTTGATCTTTTCTTTATTTTTTGAATAAATTGCTTTGGCTTTGTCATAACATTTATTTTGAATGGGCATGATGGCTTTTAAAGCGGGCAAGCCCTCTGAGCATTGAATGGCTACAGATTGAGCCGCCTCTTCTTCGCAGTGTTTTTTATTACTCATTCCAACTTTGGCATTTTCACAAGCTTTAATGGCATCAGCTTGGGTGGTACTAGAAAAAATTACGATGGTCATGGCGATAAATATCAAATGCATTTAAATTTCCCCGGAAGTTTTAGTATTTATATAAGTCTGCGGGTTTTGGAGAGATGATTCAAGGCGGGAGAGTAAAACTTGTGTGAATTCAGATCAAAGTCGAGTTTTATGATCACTAAGAAACAGTGGTGTGTACTTCTAGGGCATCTTTCGTCGGTAGTTGGGCAAATTTCAACCAGTCTTGCTCTACAGATCTGAGTATTAAAATTAAATCATCTAAATGAAATGGTTTTTTATAATAGCAATTTGCATGAAGGTCATAACACTGGCTGATGTCAATTACAGCACTAGAAGTACTGTAAACTAAAACAGGTATTCTGCGCAGTTTAGGATGATTTTTGATTTCTTTTAAAACTTCTCGCCCATCTTTTTTCGGAAGATTAAGATCTAAAATAACTAGGTCAGGAATCTGAATTCCATTTTCTCTATTTAAGAGATAATTAATTGCGGCTTCACCATCATGTACCACTTGAATATCACATTCAACCGTACCACTGTTTAAAACATGTTTTGTAAGGTAGGCATCGGCGAGATTATCTTCGACTAATAAAATTTTGCGTGTGCCATTCATACAATTTAAATCCTTTACTACTAACTGAGAACTGCAAATCATCCAGTGCAGTTTACGTACCAGATAAAAGTTTACTATTTAAATTTAAAAAACAGCTTAGAAGCAGTGTAGGATTTCGTTTTAGGGATATCTTAGAAATTCAAAAGAGTCATATGTGGATGAAGTTGAGGCATTTTGCCCGAAGTGACCCAGGTTTATGTAAAACTTATCGATCACAATCTTTTAAATCATAAAAAGCTCTTTGATATCATATACTTAAATATTTACCAGGGCTTAAGTTTAGGTGGTGATTAGCCGATAAACAAATATGGCAGCGTTTAAGGTGTTTTTACTGAAAAAGTGGAAACATTTATCGAATATACAATTTTTAAAACGGGTGATGATTTTTTTATTCATTTCACCGTTGTTTATTTCTTATCAAAATTGTTCGCCTGGCGGATTTAAAACAAAATCCCAAAGCACACAAGGTTCACTACCCCTTAACCCTGCAATTACAAATCAAGCGCCAACAGTTTCAATTAGTAATTCCGGTGATTGTAATTTTCCGTGTACGGCAACTTTTACGGTAACTGCATTTGATGCTGATGGAGATGATTTAGAAATATTATGGAGTGGTTGCGCATTTGGAAATTTATCAACTGGCACATGTCAGGTCACAAGTCTGGGATTTGTAGAAGCATCTGTAACTGTTAGTGATGGTGTCGGTGGTGAAGCCACTGTTTCATCAAAAATTGAAGGTCTTCCACTTAATCATGCGCCAATTGTTTCTTTAGCATCACCTCCCCATTGTAGTGCTCCATGTACAGTTACTTTTATTGCAACTGTCTCTGATGATGATAACGACATACTCACTAACACTTGGGGCGGTTGTGCCGCAGGTACTCCTGCGACTTCTACGACAGCAACTTGTGCTATGAGTAACTCCCAACTCGTAATTGCAATCTTAACTGTTACAGATAATCGCGGCGGAAGAACGCAAGTGGCTACTGAAGTTGGACAACCACAAAACCGTCCGCCAACAGCTTTTATTGTAAAGTCTGGTTCATGTGTTTATCCGTGCGATCCAACTTTTACGGTTCATGCGACGGATCCCGACGGTGATACTTTAAGTTATCAATGGTCAGGTTGTTCAGTGGGTACGGGGCGAACAATAAGTTGCCATGTTAGTTTTATTGTTCCAGTGGTGGCAACGGTTAGGGTGTTTGATAATCGTGGTGGAGTAACTCAAGTTACTGAGAGCGTGATTGGGCTTAATCATCCACCAACTGCAGTAGTAACTGGCGAAAACTGTTTTTACCCATGTGATGCAGACTTCACAGCAATCGCGACTGATGATGAGAATGATATTTTGACTTATTTGTGGAGCGGTTGTGCAACAGGTACTGCAAGTACAGCAACATGTAATGTTACTGATGGTGAAGCATACACAGCTATTGTAACAGTAAGCGATCATCGAGGGGGCATGACACAAGCTTCAAAGCAAATACGTGGAGTTCGTCCTCTGATAAAAAATATTACAATGTCTAATCTTGCCACCGGTGTAAATTATAACAAATCAACATTTGCCAGTTATAATCAAAAAATCGTTTCTAACGCGCATGGATTATTCACAACACATATACAATGGGCTAATTCAAATGATCCCGCTCTTGTGAATGCAATAACTTGGCATCTATCAATAAGTGTTGATGGAGGCTTAAGCTGGAGTACTTTATTTACTTCAAACGTGACTACATTTTCTCCGGTTGTTGAAACTGATGAAAATGGAAATATTTATTTAATGCATGGCAATTGGGCTAATGGTGATGCTCATTTTTTAAAATTTACATCTGCAAATAATTTCGCGTCACCAGTGATATCTAAAATAATAGCTGGCGGATCAGCGCAAAAGTTTTCATTTATATATGACCAAGCACAAGGTAAGTTTTATTACGCAGCACATGTGAGTAATATTAAATTCTACGTACTTGATATGAATGGCAACGTTTTAAATGGCTCTAACGGAATTGAATTAACACAACCTGGCCCTGAACCGGCTGATAGTGAGTTACCTGCCACATTTCCGCAAGCTAGTTATCCACAATTTTACTTAGCATCCGATGGTGCACTCTATTTGGCCTGGACTGTATCAGCTCGTTGGAAATATCGCTCAATACACTTTGTAATGTCTCGTGATAATAATCGAAGCATTTGGAAAAAACCTAACGGCCAAGTTTTATCTCTGCCAATAGTTTCTGATGATAGCGGGCCTACTGATCGCATTAGTTTTACAGATCATACTGAATTTGCGTGGCTTGCAAGTTTTACGGTAAAAAATAATAAAGCACATTTTGTTTATGGCAAAAATTATATTCGCTATGATCTTACAAATTTTACCTCAGACATTCAAAGTAGAGATTTAAAAGGAAGTACTCTAGGTGCTAGTAATATGTTTGGTTTTTTTGCGACCAAAAAGAATTTATCAAATAGCCCTATTTATTATGTAACTTCACCTGACACAAATGACGAAATTATTGTGCTTGTTAGCCATAACAACGGGCAAACGTGGCTAGATTATGCTCGAAGTGCAAAACTCCCGGTGGGTGCTTCAATTAATCGAGTTGGTGGGGCAAGAGAAATTACCGCTGATGGTTTTATCGTAGGTACTTTCTTAGAGCAAAATGCAAGTTTAGATAGTATGAGAGTTAGATTTATCAAAATTGAAGTGCAGTGATGATTATGATTTTTTCTTTTTTGATTTATAAATCGCATTGGCTGTTACGGCTCCAATAACAATTGTCCCGCCAATAAATGCAGCTTTTGAAGGTTCCTCTCCGTTAATCAGAAAAACCCAAATAGGATTTAAAACCGGTTCAATAACTGGAACCAAAATGGCTTCTAAAGCTGTCACGTGAATAATAGCCTTTGCGTATAAAAAATAGGGTAATGCCAATTGGATGATCCCCATAGCGATAAGTAAATACCAGCCTGTGGCATTAAGTGGTGCTTGAAACATAAAAGGAAGTGTTATGAGAAATGTCAGGATGTTTCCTAGAAAAATTGATTCAGTAGTAGATATTCCCTTTTGTCTTCTTAAAAACAATGTAAGCCAAGCAAAACTGATTCCGCTAGCAATGGCTAAAATATTGCCTAAAAAATTCTCAGTCGATAAGTTATCCACAAAAAAGATGGTCATTCCGCAAATGACGATTACAATTGTTAGCCAATCAAAACGCGTTACGGTTTCTTTAAGATACCAATAACTAAAAATGGCCACATAGATGGGTGCCGTATATTGAAGTAAAATAGCGTTGGCAGCGGTGGTCAATTTTGTAGCGGATACAAAAAGAATAACGGTCGCTACATAAGCGATCGCTGTACTCCATTGTAATTTGCTCCAAGTAAATTTAAATTTTTTCGTACATGCAAAAAGAAAACATGCCGCAACCGCACTTCGAATGCCTGCGATTGCCAGTGGGTTCCAGTGAATTGATTTTATAAAGATTCCGCCAAGACTCCAAAGTAAAGCTGTCAATGTTAAGAGTAAAATGGCTCGTTGGCGTGTCATTTATTAAGCTTTGAATCAGCTTTTTCGCTTAAACTATTAAACTCAGAAAGTGCTTGTTCATATTCTGCTGGTGCTTTCTCAGCTTCAATGAGTTTGGTAGACATCGAGGGTGGTTTACCGTCTACCGAAACACCGTACTGAGTAATAACGATTATCTTTGATACTTCGCTAAGGGTAATGGAATATTCAAGCGCACCTTGAGCGTTTCGTTTTGATACCACTTTCATATCTTCAACAAGCCCTGAAACTGTACTTAGCGTGGGAGCCGTCTCAGCGGGAATGTTGTATTCCACAGGGTCTTTCTCAGGAAACGTCATACGTATAGGTAAGTTAACATCAATGCCGAATCCAAAAATTTTACTCATAATAAAAGTAATCCCGGCAAATGTAGCAATTGTAACAGTCCATTTACCATAAACATTAAGTGCTTTTGTCATTAGGAATTTTCGGATAAAACGTGGCTGGTATTTAAACCAATAGAATTTTTTAACCTGAATATCAATTAATGCAATTTTAAATTCTTCGTAAGCTCTTGGATGTTTAATAAACCATTGCTTTAGCTTTTCTTCTAGTTTGGGGTGATTTTTAAACCAGGTAAATTGCTTAAGATCATAATTCGCCTTAAATAATCTTAGTTCTGAAGCATAAATTAAATCTGGGTCAAAGCGGTGTTTTGCCCAAACTAAAAATCTCCAGAGAACCGGACCATAAATAATTACAGGTGCATAGTAGATTTTGAGCTCGGGGCTTTGTGTTGTTTCGCCAGTCTGTGAAGTTGATTGGGGGAGTAGTTCATTAAGGGCTTTTCTGTCAGCCTCATTAAGTTTATCGTAATTTGCCCGAATATTATCAAAGAGATCGCGATCTTTTGAACGGTCAAATTCGTTTTTCTTAAGCTTTTTTAATATTTTTTTAGTTTGTTCTTCTGAAATAACTTTTGTCTTAACATCAACTGGGCCTTGTGGTCTTTCGCTCTGCTCAACTAACCAGAGATAGCGAGACTTCTCGAACTCATCAAGTTTGAGTTCAGTGCCGTGATCAATCACAGGCTTATTATTAAGCACGATTTCTTTTCCATTTTTCTTAACGAGTGTAATTTTATTGAGTCTAAACATGGCTCTATTTTGATAGCGACCATCAGTTAGGTATTCAAGTTGAAGCGTGCTGCCGTCGGGTAGTTTATCAGCAAGACTCATGACCCCTTTTTTCTCAAAATCTCTCGACTCAACTTCATAATTAAGAACGTCACCTGACGCTTCCATAAGATCTATAAAAGCCTCATGATTACTAAGTTTTGTATCAGGGCGAATTAATGTTTGGAGTTCAAAACCCCGTAAGGAGAGTAGTTTGTTTTTTCCAAAAATTGATTTTGGCTGTTTAACTTTTTCATTACCAAAAGGAGTTTGAGCTTGCATGAGGGTGGCTTTACAATTTTCAGCGATATGTTTTTTATCTTTTTTCCCAGCATGAGACTCATACGGTACAAACAATAAGGAAATAATGACGGCAAATAAAAGTTTTTTCATAGTGAAACGAACAATACTTTAAACTTAGGTAAATCACAACAATACAGCTTTAAAGTTGCGGCGTTTGAAAATTATTCAAGGTTGGCTCTGTTAAAGTTGATCATATTAATGACAGAGAAATTTTCGAAGCCCATCAGAAATTTCGATAAGTTCACGTGTTTGCGCTCGCCGAGCCATCGGCCATTCGTATATTCCAGTTCCCCAGACTTCTTTTGGAGTGTTGGCATAACGGGGAACAATATGAAAATGCAGGTGTGGTGTTTTATCTCCGATGCGAAATATATAAACATGCTCGGCGTTTAAAATATTTTCTAAAGCGGCACTAATTTTTTGAATCCATATACCTAAATATTTAGCTTCATTTTCGTTTAGTTCTGAAGGGCGAGTAATGTGTCTCTTAAGCTCAATAATGATGTGACCAAAATAGGGGTTTGGTTGATTTTCGAGTAATGGAAAATGTGCGATAAAGAGCGCGTCATTTTCAAAAATTACTCCACCGGGCAGTGATTTAAGATCTTGATGTTTTTGGCAGACGCCACACTTATCGGTCGAGCTCATCTAGTGACGACTATCATGTTGACGCTCTAAAAACAACACGGTAAGACATCTACATATAGGGGAGTCGGGTATGTTAAAAATCTTATTTTTACTGTTTCCGTTTATTGCCAGCGCACAAGTTGTTGAAGTAAATCCTCTGCATTCCACTCTTAAGTTTGAAACCTTAGTAACTAAAACTCTGGTCATTCTAAAAGAACATCGAACTACTATTGGTACTGAAACATATAATTCAATTGTATCTGGTAAAGTTCGTGTTGATGAGTTCTCTGATTTTACTTTTGAAGACTATAAGCATTTTTTAATCGAATTTAGTGAACTGGTCAGCACGAATAAACTTACTCTTGAAGATTACTCAACACTTCAAAATCCTAATTCTACAGCTTTAAAAATTATCGAAAACACAATTCAAGGTTTTGCCTATGGCAATCGTATTTATATCAATGTTCGTGATCACACACCACTGCTGCTTGCTTCTACATTAGTTCATGAAGTGAATCATGTTTTGAACCAATCTGAAAAAGTGTATTATAGGGGGCCTCGTCAGGCTTTTAGAGAAGAGTATCGCGCTTACTATGTTGAAGCCTTATTTATGGAACAAGACCTGTGGGATCCTAGGTTTTGCCGAATGCTTAAAATTAAAGTTTTGGGTTTAGTGAATGACACAGATGAGCTAAATCCTGATGAATTTCCTGATAAGCCTGACGGAAAACTTATACCCAGTTTAATAAACTGGGGTTACGGTGTTTAAAGTATAAATTGAATTTGCCTGCATGCGGGTAACTTTGGGGGAAAAATGAAAAAACACATTTTAGTTTTCATATTAGCATCGGTTTTTTCCAGCGTCGGAGTCGCATGGGCCGCATATCAATTTGGTTATGATGGTTATGATGGCCGAGATGGATCCTCGGGGCAACAAGGTCGCGATGGCCAAAGTGTCACCGTAAAAGCGAGTGGTCAAGCCGAGTCTTTAGTATTACGAGGTGAAGATGGAAGTGAGGGTTACAACGCAGAAAATGGTTCTCACGCATCAAGCTGTTGGCAAGGTCGACCAGAATATAACCTTGTCGGGGCTAGGGGTGGCGATGCTGGAAACGGTGGTCACGGCGGAAGTGGTGGTGATGGGGGCGATGTTCTTGCGTATTACGATAATCCCGCACATTTAAAAACAATTCTTGTTGATGCAGCCCCTGGTCGTGGGGCCTACGGTGGTCAAGGCGGTTATTTTCCTGGCAATGGTTGTCGTTGTGAAGTTTCAACTTGGTACATTAGAAAATGCGAAACACATTATCAAAGTGTAACAACTTGCAAACCAGTTGGTTGCACACAGGGTTCTCAAGGGTGCACATGCACAACAACGCAACAGCCTTACCAAGTTTGCACAGACCATCGCTATTACTGTAACGATGGGCGTGATGGTAATTTTGGTAGAAATGGAATAAGCGGTGTAAATGGATCTTACGGCACACTTCGTTTGGTTCCGCGCTTACAAGATTTAGAAGAAACAAATTCAAGTGCAAGTATCTCCGTTTCAAATATTTTAGCTGGTAACACAACACTTGATCGTCATGATTGGGCTCAACGCCAAGGAGCTGCAAATTTATTTCAAGCGGGTTCACGCGTTCAAGATAGCTATAGTCAATGGGTTGGAAAAACTATGAAGACTATTTCATTTAAATGGCTTGATAGTAGACGACAACCTTCATATTTCCCTCAAAGTTCATTTGAATTAGATCTTGAAGGTCAAGAAATTCTGGTTCGTGGATCAAGTAATCTTTGGCATACACATTCTCAAGAAGTTTTGGGTAATCACAAAACGTATACTGTGATAAATGCCATTCGTGATTCTGAAGTGGCAAATATGCGAATCATTGAAGTTGAAGGAAAACTTAAGGATTTAAATCTTGTTATAGAAGACCTTTCAGATGTTTCAGATTTGGTGAGCACAAAAGTTTTAGTGAAATCTGAGTGGGAGCTAGAAGCCGGTGGTGACTTTGAGGGTTGGTTACCAGAAAATTTAATTACTCGTCAGGGAAATAAGATTTACATTAATTTTGGTGGCATATCTGGCATCAAGGCAAAGAAGTTTGCAAAATACTTTGGAGAAAAATTTGAAGTAGATATCAAAATCCAAAGAGAGTTTGCTCGGCGTGCAAAGTATGTGACTAAAGATGAGTTGCCAGTATTTGAATTGAAAAAAGATCTCAAAAAACCACTGCCTCTTGAGATTAAAATGGATGATGAATTTTAATTAATTTTACTTAGCCATTGAACAAGCTCCACCATCGCCAGCGTATCTTGTCTGCAGTAAGCGACAAGGGAATGGTAGAGCTTTTCTTTTTCTTCTTGTTTTAGTGTTCCAAAAGCCATTTTCATAAACGCTTGTTGTGCTTGTTCGCCATGTTGAACCTCAAGATTTTTGTAACTGAGTTTTTCACCTATAATAGCAGGAGCTACACTTTTGATTCCAAAGCTTCCTAAAAAAGCAGGATCATAAACTGAGTTTCTAAAAATCGGTAGCGGATCAACCAGACGTGAGGCAAAATCTTCAAGTGCTTTAGAATATTTTGGAAAATCGTCCGCTAAATCTCTCATCACACCTGCTTCAAAGGCCTTGTTGTAGGCAACGATACTTCCTTTTTCACCAACACCATTGACTAAAGCTTTTGCAAATTCGTCGCGTGGGTCTGATGAGTCTTTGTGTAAGTATTCAAAGTGGGTGAGTTTGTTATCAGTGGTCAATATATGGCAGCTAAACTGAAAAGGAACTTGTTGGTAGGGGCTCGTGCCATCATAGAGTGGTAAAGCGCTGCCAATGGTTTCAAAATCTAAGAAATAAAGTGGGTATTCCCATTCTTTAAGTGAAGTTTTGATATTTTGAACATCAACCCAACGTTTTTTAGTTTGCAAAACTTCAACAGCTTTTTGTTGTTTGTTTTTAAAGTCTGAAAGTTTTAGTTTGTCGATTTCAAAAATTCCTTTTGAGTAAAACTCCCACGCTCGTTGCCCAATGGCGGGAATATCAAACACACTTGGTGTTGGGATGTGCTTCCAGCATTCACTGACAAATGGGCATTCGTAGGGAGAATAACAATGGGGGCCTATTTCTTTTTTTGGTTCAATAGCATTTTCGATGATTTGTTTGAGAGGCGTGATTGTTTTCTCAATATTGTAAATTGCAAGTTCAACAGGTTTTGTGATGTTTTCAATATTAAAAAGTTTATCTAAATCAGGCGCAATGCATGCATTATCAATATGCATGAGTGAAAACTTATCTGCCTTAAAGCCAGCATTTCTTAAAACCCAACTTTGAATAGCTACATCGGTAATATGTTCATCTTTAACTTTTGTTGAGCTTTTAACTTCGATCACATGCCAAGGTGAATTTGCATTTTTGCGCGTGAGAATATCGATGCGGGCAGTGAAGTTTTCAAATTTAAATGTCGCTTCAAAAAGTGTATTTTTACCAGCTTTAATTGCTTCTTGAGTAAGGTAGATGGATTTATCTGTGTCCCAATATTCAGCGTCAATTAATACTCCATCGGGAAATTTTTTTTGTGCAAATACTCCGATTTTATTACCTTCGTCAAAACGGGCTTGCGTTGCTGCATCTGCTTTTGCTTCAAGTTCTGGTTTAAAGACGGTGAGGTACAGACTCTTCTCGCATTGAAGGCCGCGCATAATTCGAGACTTAGATAAGGTCTTTGATTTGGGGTAATTCATGTGTCTCCATATTATATGCTGAGGTCTAATCGCAGTAATTCGTCGGTTTGTTTTTGTACAGCTTTTAGTTTAGTAATAATCTCTGGCCATTCTAATTTTAGCCCACGTGTGATCGGGTCAATGTGTATTGGGTAATAGAAATTAAACGGATCTTTTTCTCGTGGTATTGCAATCTGTATATAAAAAAGTCCGGGAGTAATTTTTCTAGCAGGTAATATGTTAAATTTTAGCTGGTCTTTTGCATTTTCTAAATGATTTATCACTAAACTGAGCAAATCCTTAGATACATTTGCAAATGAGGCAGCGTCTTTTTTGATTTCAACTGTTGTTTTTTGGCCCACATTAATTTTTAAGTATTCAAGTTGTTCTGTGAACCGAGCTGTATCTGAGTATGCTGTAGCCTCGTCTGACTGAAAATGTGTTGAGTAATCTTTGGGTAAACGAGGGTCTAGAATGCCACTTGCTGCTTTAAATCGCAGTGCTCTTAAGAGTGAAATTCCATCAGATGTTTTAATAATCTCTGCATCGGTTCGTGCATGAATCATCTCACGACTTAGTGCCATCACCTTGCGAATCAATGTGACTTTTGGGTTGAGAAGTATGCTTTGAGGGCTTGAGATGTATACTGAGTCTGCATAGCCATAAGGTGCCCAGTTGCCTGACCACTCGGTAACAGTTAATTTCAAATCTGTTTCTGCAATTGTTTTTAATGGCATAAAGAGTGTTATCCATTGGGCTTCATCTTTATAGGCTTCAATATTAAGCAAAAAGTTGCATGCTACAAAATTTGAATCAGCTCTGGCGGGCAAAACAACCAAACTAATGAGTAAAATGAATAAGCCCATGATTGGTTTCACTGTTCTTTTTTTAAACACGTGTCTAAACTCCATACAGTGATTTAACTGTTTTCTTATTAAATCTAATACGACTTAGTAAGCTTGAGTGATTTGTTATCTATCAATTCACATATTTGGATTTTCAATATTGAGGCCATAATGAATATCTGTGAACGTTGCGGTCAGAAATTTGGATGCGGAATAAAAACGGGGAGCTGTTGGTGTCAGAAAACAGCCTCTCTTGTACCAATTCCAAAACAATATAAAGATTGTCTGTGTTCCCCTTGCCTTGAGACTTTTACAAAATCTTCAGCAGCTGCAGTAGGCATTGGAGGGCTCATCGAGGGTGAAGATTTTTATTACGAAAATGGCCTCATGGTTTTTACCCAAAGCTATCATCTAAAAAAGGGTGAATGTTGCAAGAATGATTGTCGGCATTGCCCGTATTGATCGCGGGCGGCATATGAGTTGCTGGATAACTTTATTCAGGAGATGGGAGATAACTCATGAAAAAATTATATCTAGTTTTGATGGTTTTTGTAACCTTGATCACGGGCTCAGCTTTTGGAGCTGTAAAATGCTTCGCTATTCTACAAAACTCAGAGTCGAATCTGGTTTTTGAAGGAAACTGGCATGGGGGCTTACTCGTATGCAGGCGTGCGAAGGCTTCGGCTAAGTTGGCCTGTGAGGCATCCACAGCTTCTGCATGTAGTGTAATTGAATGTATAAATCAGTTTGAAGAAAGGGGAGTTTGTAAGTGAACCTTCACTTATAAATCCCCAGCGTGATTATTTTTTTACAACGCAGTGTTTTTCTTTTACTGAGCAAGGTCGTCCATGGATATAGTCATTGAGCGCTTGTACTTGAGGCTTAAGTTGTCGGTGCAAAAACATCCATTTTCCAAGATCATACATAACATCGGTGGCCTCTTTAACACTTAGGCCCTGATATTTCATTTGGTAATATGCAGCTAGTCGACCTGTGCGGTGGCATCCACAACTGCAACGAAAGGCAATCTTTTTGCCTTGGGCTTGTGCATCTTTTACCCAATTATCAAAGTCGCGCAAAAAACTCTCACTCATCGGAATTTTAGCTGATTGGCTTTCATTGTAGACAACCTTGAGTGTTGGGCAAGCACCTTGATGTTTAAATTCATATTTTTCTGCTGTTCCAGAAAGAACTGTCATTTCTTGAATTCCAAGTTTACAAAATTCTTTCATGTCTTTTTCGCTAGGTCGACTGGTTCGATATATTGCAAAGCCAGTTGTTGGATTTGAATCTATTAAATGTAAATTGTTAGCATTCGCTGTTGAGTTTAATCCTAATGCAATAAAACAAAAAGCAATCCACTTAGAATGAATCATATTTTTTCTCCTCCATGAGAGTTATAAAACTAACGCCTGATTATTTATTATCGAGCTAAGTTGGCCTTATTTTGAAATAATGTGTTTTGTTTTAGAATTTTTAGACGAAAGTCGGCGGGTCTTTAGTAATGATATGAGCCAGACTTTTTGCCTGGCTCATATTTTACTTAATAGTAATTTATGAGGTGTGTAAAGAATTATAATTTGAGTGTAGATAATGCCAGAATGTACAAAGAATGAATGATATCACGGGTAGAAATTCATCATGAGCCAGGCTACATCGATGTACTGAGAGAACTGCGAAACTCTCAACTGCTTTTGCCAATAGAGATTAAATTCGAAATGCGGTCTTGGAAACCACTGTGTGCCTATTCCGTAAGCTCTAGAAACAGTGTTGCTATCATTAAGATTTAGCTGTGAATATTCTTGAGTCACGTATCCGTGAAAACCTTGTATGAATTCATAGTTGAGGCGTTGGTAATTTACAAAGCCTGGCAAAGTTTCTGGTAAACTTTTTGATTTATAACTTTGATAATCAAATTCTGAGAGCAAGAAAAACTTTTGCGTAAAACCCAAAATAAAAAACGGACCCGCTACATGCCTAGATGCAGTGTTGTTTTCGCCGTAAAAATAACTAACCCCTGCTTTATACCGCTCCATAAAGAAATAGCTAACTGAACTGCTCAAGCCCTTTTCACGATTTAAACGAGTTGCATCGGGGCGACCGAAAAGACCTGTAAGATAGGCATTAAGGTTCTCACCTAAGTATGAAGCTTCAAGATTGTAAGTCTCAGTTCCTTGATTAAATCCAAGACCTGAATCATTGCCCTTAGTAACAGCATTGTGTTCAGGCATATTGATGCCAAAGTTATGGAGAAACTTGCCTGCTCGCAAGTGAACTTCTTCAGTGGGCTTATAAATTAAAAAATGTCGCCGGCTAAAGAATTCGCCTTTTTGAGGTGGTGTATGAATACTTCTCTGAACGCCGCCTGAAACAACTCCCGCCCATTTTTCAGATGTGGCAGCCATTTCAAGGTCAGTTTGCATCGGAAAAAATGCAGCTTCTCTGAGTGTTGGGGTATCTCGATAAATTTGAAGGAATCTTAAATCACCTCCGCCATGTATCCATGTTGGAAACTTAATTGCTCCATAGGCGAATGCGCCTTCACCCTCGCGACCCCAAGTTGAAAGAACCTCTTTAGTGAGTTCGCGACCGTAAGGTGTAAGCACCCCGCCGCCTGACGGACTTACGTGACAGGAAATACAGTTAACGTAGCCGTGTCTTACCATTTCTGGAAAGCCAACAGCTTCGTTTGGTCGAAGAAAAATACACACTGTTAAAAAAAATATTATTTTCATCATTACCATCTACCAGTGATAGAGCCCGCATTAATTGACTCTATCGCACATGACATTTGTTCCCATCATGTGACAGCTGTAGCCAATCACTTTGCTATTAGTTAAATAAATCTTAACCTGTACTTTTGCTCCTTCAGGCCAACCTTTGACTCCTGTGTAATTCACAAGTTGGGCAGCGTAATCTTTTTCAAACTTTTCAGTGGCGACTACGATTGATGCAGCCGTCATTGAAGCTTTGTTCCCATGGGCAAAAGAAATTACAGGCAAAAATAATGCGGTTACTACTAAAAGTTTATTGATCATATAGATCTCCTATCCTTTGGTTAATTAATTCCCAGGTGTAGAGCAAGGTGAATCACCTGGCTCACCACTTGGGCGCTCGGGGTCACAAGGTTCATTATCGTCAGGTGGCTCAGTAGGTGCTGGTGTTGGCGAAACTTGGGGTTGATCTTCAAATTCTTTTGCACCGTTTTTAATCCAACCGTAAAGAGCTTTTAATTCCATTTCTTGAAGTGGTGCAGCACCCTTTGGCATGCGGCCAGAAGCTGCAGCCGTATAGAGGCTACTGCTTTCAGGATTTCCAGGAATCACAAGGGGAGGGAAGACGGCATTATTCATGATTTTATCATATGAAGAAACATCAATACCATGAGGAGCCGAAGCCCCAGAATGACAACTCATGCATTTAGATTGAATAATATGTTTTTGAACTGACGCGAATGTCGGCTGGAGTCCACCCTGAGACTTGATTTGTTCAGGAACATGGTTTTTATATTCTTTGAAAGTACAACTCGCAGCAAAAGTAGCGCTGACTAAGATTATACAAAATAAAATATTTCTCAAACCTACCTCCGACGCGATTACATGACCATGAAACTACCTTGAGTTTGTTGGGGAGCTCCATGTATTCCACAACTAAAGGGAAAGGTTCCAGTTTTTAGCGGTGTGATTTTTTGTTTTACAGGTGCGCTGCCCATCGTCATTAACTCAATACCCAGATCAGGTGCGGTGAGCATAAACATTTTATCTGCGCGGCCAGACAATACAATCTCTACTGTTTTGTCTTTGTATATATGAACCATAGTGGGGGAGCATGTTCCATCAGCATTTCCTGTGATTGTTTCAACAGCTGCGACTGGAGTGAGAAGTTCTAAGAGTTCAGCGTATCCCTTTTTTTCGGCCATTGTATAAGCCGTGAGCCCCTGATTATTTTTTAAATCTAATTGCGGGTTCATTCGGAGAATTGTTCTTACCATGAGCTCATTACGAGATTGAGCTGCATAAATGAGAGCGGTGTTTCCGTCTTTGCCTTGGGCATTGATATTTGGCTTTGCATCTCGAAGTGCATTTACCTCAGTAACACTATTAGAATAGACGAAGTTAAGTAATGGTGTTCGTTTTGAAATAGGATCTCTATCTTCAAGATTTGCACCTTCTTCGATAAGAAGCTTGATGATATCTGTTAGAAAAAGTGAACCGCGAGGTCCGCTGAATTGATTTCCACAGCCCGTATCACTCACGCGTAAAAAGGCTGAACAACCAAATTTATCTTTGTAATTTACATCTGCGCCACACCGCAGAAGTCGCTCGATATCTTTTGGAGTGCCTTGAATTGTTGCGGCTGACCAGTCGGTGTAAAGAGCTTCCGGTTTTGGACAAGGAGCTACTTTGGGAAAAAATTCTCCGTCAAATGAACAGGTCATGTTTTCATAGCGACGCTCTAAACCATAACCTTGAGGTCTATTAGGAGGTTGTTGATATAGAATTAAATTACCCATGAATTCTTGTGGATTCTCAATCTTACTAGGAATAGTGAGTTGCAAGAGTATACCAATTGTTTGGTCTCTATAGAGAGTATAGTCGGCCTTACGAACACGTTCAACCATGTACTCGTCTTTGAGTTTATCAGATGGATCTTCACTATTATTTTCTACATTGGCATAGAGATATGCGCGTCCACCAGAGAAAGGTGGGAATTTTGGTTTAATCGTCAGAGTAGTTGTAATCTCTGGGACATCGCCAGTAATAACCGTACATTTTATTTCTTCTGCAGAAGAAATTTGCGTAATCGCAAAAGAACTTAACAAAATAATTTTCAGCATTCTCATCAACTATCCTTCCCATAGGAGTATTCACTTCATGAGTAGACCCATAACTGTCAAATGACTAATTTTAAGTAAGAAAAGAATTACTGTTGCAGAATGTTTAAGGGTGGTGCGTTTTGCACTTTCAGTATCAAAACGTCTCTACTTAAATAATTTTTAAGCACTAGATTCGTTCTGAGTTCTAGAATGGGTGGAATGACTCTTGCTAATTTGACCTTCAGTTGGGAAATTATTATTAACAAATGGAGAGAATTATGAAGGCAAAGTTATTTTTATCAAGCGTATTATCTATACTATTTCTATCCTCGGCATCATTTGCAAGTCATCCGACAGTTGAGGAGATGGCTGAAGTTATGCGATTAGCTCATCGCGTGGCGACTGTTACTGAGCAGGTTCATAAACAAGCTGAGAATGAAGCCTATAACGGTCATGGCGGTAATTATCAAGAGCGAGCTCTTGTTGCGCTACATCGACTTTCAGAAAGTGCAGAACATTTTCATCATCAAGCGGAGGAATACTATCAAAATCCACAACATACAGAACGTGATTTTGAAAACTTGATGCACACTTTTTCAAATACTCGACAAGAACTTTACTACGCTCATTTTTCTTCTTATGTAATGCGTAATTGGTACAGAGTAGAGCGCTCAGTAGCTCGATTAGCATACATGTATGATTACGATGATCGCAGTAATGATGATGACGATCACGGCAGAGGTCCACGTTACCCACGCCGCCGATAAAAATTAAATGCCTCGGGGGCGCCAATCGGCGCCCTTTTTTTTTGCCATGTTTTAACTCAGAAGTTGAGGCAAAAACGCAAAGCCAGCACCGATCAAGTATAAAACAAGTGAGAAAAAATAAATCCAAACGGACCAATCACGAGTGGTAGCACAGGCTTCGCCAAGTTTTGGATCAATGGGACATGCTTGTTTGCGAGCTCTCCATTGCATGTACCCAGCTACTGAAAGCATCACAGCACCAAATATAAAAAAATATATTTTGTGCTCAGAGATCCAAATTAGCTGCGGAAAAATTCCAATGAGGCCAGCAAAAGCTGCACCTGCGCCGAGCACTACAAAAAGTGCTGGGAGCGCACAGCACACAAGCGTGCTGATAGAGGTAAAAAGACTCAAAAATGAACTTATTCGTTTCATCTCTCACTTTCTCTCTATTTTCTCAACGGTGTAACCGGCGTCTTTTAATGTTTGAGTGATCTTCTCATTACTCAATTCTTCGCCTTCTTTAAATTTCAAAGTGACCGCTTTTTCTTCAAGCTTCACATCAACAGTGGCAACCTCGCGTTCGGCTTTGAATTTCTTTGTAATTCCTTGAGCGCAAAAACCGCAAACCATACCATTCACTTCAATTTTAGCTTCTGTTGCTATTTTGCCTTCAGCAAATGATACTTGAGCATTCAAAATTAGAGTGGTTATAAGAATAAAAAATTTCATAAAATATTCCTTTCCTTAAAAGTGAAACATGAAGTTCAACATCCAATCACCCTTAGTGCTCACGCCTGTCTCCCAAAGAACGCTTTTATAAAACATTCTGTAAAGGGGAGTGATTACAAATTTTTGCGTGAGCCCTGGATGATATTGGGCTTGAACCATAAACCAACTAGCAATTTCATTAAATTCTGCCTCGTAAGGTGCCACACCTAAACGAAACTCAGCCTTATGAAATGGATCGGCAAGATTTGAATACATAGATTCCCATCTTCCCAATACGAACCACTTTCGGCTTTCAGCATCCGCTTCAATGCCCACAAGGCCAGCGTTACCATTTATCTCTTTGAATCTTGCGCCGCCGTACCCAGCATAAGCATAAATATTTGCTTGCGACTCAGGGTTATTCCAACGCTTCACTAGGTAATTGATCTGTGGAAAATAGGCTGCAAACTCTCCTTCAGGCATTTGCATTCGTGTAGCACGAGCTGCAATTGCAGCATCACTTGCAAAACTGTAATTCACCCAAGAATCACTCAAAAATGATTGATTCCATGTCATAACAGCAAGCGCATATTTGTAAGATGTCGGATGAGCGAATGATGCAGATGAAATCAAAAATGAAATTATAAATAAAAGTTTAACCATAGATCACCTTCTGTCTGATCCAGCGGCGAGTCACCCAGCCTAGTTCAAGTGAAGTAATTCCGCCTAAGATCGAACCCGCCATCCATGCTAAGGTTAATGTTTCAAATACTTCAGCTCCTAAACAGAGAAATGTTCCGACAGTAAGTAATGTTAGAAGTATTAACTGAAGGGTTTTGTTTTTTCTTAAAACTTGTACTTCTTCTGGGCGCATTGCAATAACCGACGCAAGCAAAGATGATCCGGCAAAAATAACGCCGCAGCCAAACATACAAACCGTTTCGCCGTACTGCATGAGTACATGCATGATTCCATGAGAACCGGTGAGACTAAAACCGAACTGAGGGCAAAAAAGTAAAACTGCAAATCCAACAAGGGCCTGAATAAGACTAATTTTAGAAAACACTTTCCAAGCACTCGGGTTCAGATCTTCTCTGACACGTTTAAGAATGTTTTCGCTAAGGCCTAGTGGTGGTTGCACAGATTCTGCGTCAACAAAGCCTGTGAATTCTTTAATCCAAGTTTTATTGTCATTACTCATTTATTCCCTCGAATTTTTCTAACAGCTCGACTGATTATTTGGCGCACATTTACAGATGAAGTCTTCATTCGATCGGCAATTTCTGGAAAATCAAGACCATCTTGATATCTCAGTGCAAGTGCCTTTCTCTGTGGCTCAGAAAGAGTTGAAAGTGCATCAGAAACCGAAAGTGCAGCTTCAGCGCCCGAAGCGCTTGCGAGATTATCTAAGTGAACTTCATTCATTTCGACTTCTGGCTTTTTTAATCTCAAATAATCAATCAATGTGGTTTTACAAATCGTAAATAGCCACGGAGCAAACAAAAACTGCGGCGTGTATAAATGTCTAGACTTATGAAGTTTCAAAAAAGCAGATTGAAATACCTCGTCACGGTCAGTCCTATTAAAGAGCCTCGAAGAAAGATAAGAATAAATCTTTCCTGAATAACGTTCATATAATTCATTAAATGCAGCCGCTTCCCCGGCTTGGTAGGCTTCCATAAGCTCCTCATCAGTTTTGTTATGGCCAGTTATCATTGAGTTTCAGTGCCTTTCACTGGGTATTACGGTGAGAATCATGATTTGTGACAAATAAATTTCATCACTCATTAAATTGCTAATTTTGCTTATATTTCAAGGGTCATTTGCATTCTAAATTTCAATTTGTGAGTTTTTTGGTATGCCCCATGCTCTAAGTGTAGGTGTTTAGCTAGAGCCGCTGAAAGTTCTCTGGATGAAATGTCCAGTACATAGCGTTTAAAGTTGCAACAAAACTTTTGCTTAAACCAACTGGGCGTTGGTATTAAGGACCTCTGATTTATGGTTAAAAATGAGGAAAAACTTGTATATTTCCTTGTTTTTAACCATAATTAAAACATGAAGAAGGTAGCTAAAAAGCGTGGACGGCCTGTGAGTTTGGATTTTAAGAGCCAAGATTGGGCGACCTACGGTGTTTTGAAAATCAGTGATTTCAAGAAGGCGGGGATATCTACTTCTTCGCTCTACCGTTTGGTCAAGACCGGTGAAGTAGAGAAGCTAGATACTGGTTATTATATCCACAAGAATTCTGAATTGCTGGGGGTAGAGCGTGAGTTTGCATTGGCATGCGCGAAGTTTGGTCGTCAATCGGTTATTGGAGGATTGACTGCACTATTTTACTACTCACTCATAGAGCAGATACCAAGTCAGGTTTGGGTTCTCGTACCAAGTAGTAATAAGAAAAAGCATTCAAGGTATCACTGCGTGCACACAAAAGTTTCATCTAAAGTGGGCGTAGTAGTTAAGGGCGCATATCGGATTGTCACAATAGAAAGAGCATTGGTTGAAGCATTGAGGCTTTCAAGCAAGATTGGGCTAGACACTGCATATGCGGCCATTGGAACTGCGTTGATAGAGAGAACGACAACAATCGAAAAGGTTCATGCTGAAGCGAAAAGTTTAAAGCTTGAAAAGTATTTTAATCAACACTGGGAGGCCATTGTGGCCATGTCAAAAAACCAATGAAAAATCAGAAAGATTTGGCCCAATCAATTAATTCTCGATTAAGTCAGGTTGCTAAAAAGCGCGATATAGAGTTTTTGTACATACTCACTGAATTTTTAATTGAAAGATTAGTTGTTAGACTTCAATCCAATTTGGGCAAATGACTTCGATATTGCTTTCAGTGAGCTTATCACCAAGATTAAAAACTATATCGATTAGTGCTCGTTTAATTAAGTAACAGTGTACTTCCCCCGCAAAGCTCACTAAAATCTAGAAATGAACAAATTTAGCCAAATCTTAAATTATCCAATAATTGTTTTAGGTACTAGCACCATAACTTTATATGGAATTCTTTTAACTCTTGGTTTTGTGCTGGGATTTATTTATGTGAGCTCAAAAATTAAAGGCTGGTTAATCGAAGCCATTTCTAAAAGACATGGAATCGACATTAGTAATTGGCGTGCGGTAATTACATTAAGCTACTATGCAATTTTGGGAATCGGATTAGCTGTAATTTTGCAAACCACTGGTCTTGACCTAAGACTTTTCACAGTACTTACAGGAGCTATCGGTATTGGTGTTGGTTTTGGCATGCAGTCTATTTTTAGTAATTTTATTAGTGGAATTATTATTCTCTTAGAAAAGCCACTTAAGCTTGGCGATCGAGTTGAAGTCGGAACTGTTACAGGTAATGTGCAAAAAATTTCAGTACGCGCGACCACTATTATTACTAATGAAAATTATTCTATTATTGTTCCCAATTCAGATTTTATTTCTAAACAGCTGATTAACTGGAGTCATTCCGGTAAAGACGTTCGTGTAACCATTTCTGTAAACGTATCTTATGACTCTGATCCATTAATTATTGAAAGACTTCTTCTTGCAGTTGCCGATAATGAACCTGGTATATTAAAAACTCCAGCTCCAGAAGTTCGTCTCGCAGAGTTTACAGAGAATGGAATGCGATTTACTCTATTAGTGTGGACCCAAGAATATAGTGACCGTACTAATTCGCTTAAAAGTTTGCTTAACCTCAGTGTTCTTAAATCATTTAGAGCAAATAAAATATTAATGCCTTTTGCTCAAAAAGATCGAGCAACTCACAATGTCTCTGAATTAGAGGCGTCACTTTAATCATTAGTACTCTTATCATTTCAACACGTTGAAACTAAACCCGATATTGATTGTATTAGCCTGATAAAAGGCGCCTACTCAATTGAAGTTATATTTGAATGTCGTCGAATTTTATCTCGAAAGGATAATAATGATTAAAATAAATAAAGTTGTTTTAGCGTTTGTGTCTGTTCTTTGTCTTTTAACCTTCATGGCTTGTTCTACAGGCGGGAAAAAAGCAAATATTCCAAGCAATGCTGATCCTAAAGAAGAAATATCAAAACTTGAAGTAGATATTCGTACAGCGATCTCAAAAAATGTTGATGTACTAGCTCCTGATGAATTCGAAAATTGTAATGAATGGCTCTCAGAAGCTCGGTCAGATTTCGCTGCAAAAAAGAACCAAGAAGAAATTCTAGAAGATTTAAGAAAAAGTCGGGGTTTTTTAGAACAAGCCTACGCAACATCTGTAAATCGCGAGTCAAAAGCTCCTGGTCTTTTTGTTGCTCGCCAAGCTGCTCTATCTGCAGGTGCGAGTTCACAGCCCACTTTAGAGAAAGAACTAAAGAGTGTTGATTCTGAAGTCAGCTCTAATGCTTCAGAGTTAGAAAATCTCAAAACTGATGAAATTGTAAAACTACAAGATCAATACATTAATCTTGAAAGACGTGCGGTTATTCTGACTCAATTAGGTTCGGCGCAAGCAAAAATCAATGGCGCCCGAAAGGATCGTGCAGAAAAGCGCGCCCCCTTAACTTTGAAAAAAGCGGATTTGTCTTTAAAAAATTCAGAATCTGTTATTTCAACAAATGTGCGAAATCCACAGGGGTTTCAAGTTTCAGTAGCTGAAGCAAATCGCGATGCTGCTATGTTGTCAGATGTGATGAATACAATTAAAGAAAACGGCAAATCTTTGTCAGAGGCCGCAGCCATTAAAATGGTTAACCAAAATAACCTAATAAGCGCAATGAATACTGAAAAAACAAACACTGCAAATAAAACTGCAGCCGATGCTGCAACTCTTGCAACTAAAACTGCGGCAGATGCAGAGAATCTTGCGAACACCAATGCTGCAGACGCAGAGAATCTTGCAAACATCAATGCGGCAGCAGCAGCGTCACAAGATGAAAAGAACAGCCAGTTAAATTCAGAGATTCAAGGTAAGGACAAAGATCTTACAACTGCAAATGACAAAGTTGAAATTCAACGGGTCATTGAGCAAGCGCGAAGTGAATTTAAACCCGATGAAGCTGAAGCTTTTCAACAGGGTGGAAAACTTGTAATCCGAATGAAGAACGTGAATTTCGATAGCGGACGATCTGACTTACCAGGTGCTTCGCTTTTAGGGTTAGCAAAAGTTTCTAATATCGCAAAGACCTTAAATGCTTCAGTGATTGAAGTTCAAGGCCACACTGATTCAGTTGGTGGCGAATCAACAAACAAAGCTATTTCTGAAGCCAGAGCAAGTTCAGTTGCATCTTATTTTAAGTCTAACGGATTTAACGAAATTAATGTGCTATCAGCGGGCTACGGTTTTTCTAAACCTATCGCGACAAACAAATCAAAGTTAGGTCGCGCACAAAACCGTCGTGTGGATATTATTATAACTCCAAAAACGACTGAGCCAACTTCGCTTTAAAATTTTATTGATCTTCGAGTCAAAGGCCAGCGCCAGTAGCGTTGGCCTTTTTTTTGCGGCTAATTTAGCCAAATCTAGACCCATTAATCGCACTCATAAGAATGTTAGCTCCTCATCAGGCCCATTCCTGATTTTATCATAAGTAGCCAACCAATTCCTTCGTCCTCAAACTAGACCGAATACCTGTACAGCTTTTTTACCGCACTCCAAACCTATAAATATTCACGAAATTGACGCTCGCTGTGCCGATAAGTAAGTGTGAAGAAATTTAAATCAAATTTTAAGCTGCTTTTTATTTCCATTGTAGTTCTGGCAATCGGAGCAGTCTTTTCGATCATCAGTTGTGCGAAGGTTCCAACTAAATATACTGAGAATAAAATGGAGCCGCAAAAAGCTTCCGTCGAAATTTCAAATATTGATTTTAAGTTTTTCCTTTGGGTTATTTTGGTATTCGCGTTTGTTTGGGTTATCAGCCGTATAAGACGCACAAGCCTCACAAAGCATGAGAAAATTAAGACCTATGCTGGGTATTATGTAAGATCTAAATCAGGGAAGCTTGTGCACCGGTGGGTTGCTGAGAAATATCTCGGTCGTAAACTTTATCCCAATGAGATTGTACATCACATTAATGGGATACGAGATGATAACTCTTTGTGGAATCTTTGTGTGATGGACAGAGAGAAACATGAACATTTTCATGCTTGGCTAAAATGGCAAAAAGAAAAGAATGGGTTTTATCCACAGCCAAATCATAGATATTTTCAATAAAGCAAAAACACAAACTGAAAAAGCCTGGCTCGGCGGAGTCGCTGCCATGGGGGATTTCAGCCAGTACATCAGTCAAACTGATTTTGTATCTAAATTAAACAATTATAAAAGTGAAGTTTCAAAAGCTATGGATGCTGGTTTTGAGGCTAAGGGCTTAATCGACATTGAAACTAATCTAAAAATTTCACCTTCAAACCATAGAATTTTAATTGAGGGTCATGGCTTTTTTGAATCAATCGCTGAAGCAAGAGAAGTAGGCGAGGCTAAAGGCTGGTCTGATTCTGAGACGTTTACCACTTGGTTTAAATCCTATTTCACAGATCTCTCATCACCTGCGGGAATGCCTGTCTTTGGTAAGTTAACTGATGATGCTTATGCGTTTTTGAGATCGTTTGATGTGAGTGAGGAAACAGCACGAGATCTACTCACGGTGAATGGGCAAGAAGCTTTTGAGTCACTTGTAGGTGGCACGTTAGCAGCGTTGGATTATTCATGTCATGGAAGAAACAGGATAAAGACAACTTCTCAAAAGCACTTGGAGCTATTGGTTTAGGTGGCGCTGTGAGTATGAACCCAGTGGTCTTAGTCTTTATCATTGTAGCAGCAGCACTAGGGTATAACACACTTGTTTGTCACAAAGCTGTTACTAGAGGGGTCATTTTTAGTTCAACTACAATGCTGACAAGTTTTTTAATACCCGGTCCATTACTTTTAGGTGTGGTACCTGGAATTGTTTTAGCTACTTATGTGAATAAGAAGATGGGTAAGGATTTTGATCTTTCAGCTCAAGTGAAGATTATTTATGGGAAGGTTATTGATCCTGTTGAGCGGGAGAAGATTGTGGCGAGTGTTGAACGACTCATTGAAGATCTTCGATCGAAGACGTCTGAATTAGTGGATAAAGTTGGATGAGTACATCATAGTGATAATTCACTCAATGCGTGTCATTCACCCGTGTATTTTTAAATTATGCTGCGTCTTTCTTTTCTGTAGGCAAGGGTGGAAGTGCGACAGTTTCTGTTACAGTTGATATTGGTAGTGGAGTGGTTGAAGCAGCGGGCGGCTGGAGAACTGCTGGAACCTCAGCTGTTAAATCCTTTGTTGCAGTTCTGCGTTGTTTCCTACCTGCACGCTTTTGTGACTTAACATACTTTGCTAGTTCAGCTCGTTTTACGTCATTCCAATCTTTAACTGCATCATCGAGACCTTTTTCGACAAGCTCGAATATTGTTTCGATAAGAAGTTCCACATTAACTTTTAATTCAAATTCACCGCGAATAGTCTTTGCTATATTCTTTACGACATCAACAGACAAAATAGCTCGTGCGAGTGATTCAGGAGAAAAAGCTGTAGCTTCTTTTGCAGATTCTTCCCATTCATTTGAATCAAATGTAGATTCGTGAAAATCGGTTAGATACCAACATAATTCTTCTACTGCTTTTTTAGAGATATCTATATCTTCTGCTCCATTTAATATATCAAAAGCATAGACTTCTATGGCGCCAATTTCTGCATCGGAAAAATCATAGAGTTTCCATTCAAAACCATTACTGAGAATACCCCAGCGAATCCCTAGATGATTCAAATATTCGCCAAGTTGACTTAGACCAGATCTATAATTTGATTTTTCAAAATCAAAACCAAGTTTTTTGATTTCAACAATGAATAACGGCTTATTGTTTTTATTAACTATAAGATCAGGTCGTGTTTTACCTTTTGCTTCTTGTGCCGTTACCATATAGCCATTGGTTGCTGTGTAGCCTAAACAGTTTACAAGAACACGTTGGCACCAGCTTTCTACATCAGACTCTTTAGTTGCTGTATTCGCAGCTAAAGCTTTGAGTTGATGTAAATGCTCTGTTACTTGATCAGACATTTGACGGATAAGTTTATCCCGTTTTGTTTCGCGTGCCATTTGTGCCCCCGCAGTTTGTGCATATAGACTATCGGCCAGGGTTAAGTGGTTCTGAAGTTAATCTTAAAAATATTTTCTATTGCTTAATATTTTTACAGAAATCGAAACGTTACTGAAGGGACGGTAGGTGTGTTGTGTGGTTTGTAAACAATATATATATATGACAACGTACTTAACTCAGTCCTATCTTTGTGACCCTTGGGTTTCATATTTTATACCAAACAAATGATTTTAGAAGATGCAAAAAAATACGAATCACGAACGGGCTGGTATAAAGCAAGCCCGAAACTATATCGAGCTGCAATCCAGAGGGAAATTCTTAAACAAGCCTGTAGGCATATGTTCAGGTTGGGTAACAAAGCACAATGCTATATTTATATCCTAGAGTTTCAAGATAAGTCTTTTTATGTCGGAATTACAGCTAATCCTCAATATAGGTTAAATCATCACTTAACAAGACATCCAAAAATAAAAATAAAATCCAAGACTGTTCCATACAAATTTTTACTTTCTCAAAAATTATATCCAGCTGAAATTGCTGCAAAAAAGGAAGCGCAATTAATTCAAACGTATTTAAATAAAGGCTGGTCTTCGATAGGAAACCCCAAAAGAGCTGGTCACCTTGGTGGAGCTCACAGGAAGTATACCACGAAAAAGCAAATTTATGAGGTAGCAGCGAAATGTAAATCCAGAACAGACTTTATCAGGAACTACGTTTTAGCATATGTTACAGCCATTAGCATGGGTATAGTTCAGGAAGTATTGTCTCAATTTAAACCGTTAAAAAAATTAAACGGTTATTGGAACACTAGGACTATTAAGTATTGCTTGTCTAAATCAGCTACGTGGAAAGATTTTCGAGAAAATTATCCACAAGCATATGGAAGAGCTCAGATAATGGGAATTTTGGATTCACTGAAAAAATATTCTTGTCACTTCGGAATATCATACGAAAAAAAGCCACCAGGTTATTGGAGTATCAAAAGGCATAGAGATTTAGAAATTAAACGGTTAAAGAAAAAGTTTAAAAATCAACAAATTACCATTCGTATTATTTTAGAAGAGAGCTCAGGTCTTTATAGGTATTTTTGTAACTCAGGTCAGCTTCAATTATTTAGAAAAAACTTTAATTTGAAGTGGCCATCTCGTTCGTGAAAAAATCACTGCACTCCACCGTCAGATCTCCCAAATCTTTTGTCTTTTCATTGATCCAGGTTTGAATAAATTCAGAATGATTTTGATATTTACTCATCCTGGTCTGCTTGCACTTGACATTTCTGTGTGAGAATTTTGCTCTTGAGCAAATGGCCGTGAGTCTAAAGGAAGCTCCACTACAAATGTAACGCCCCTACTTGGTGTGCTTTCTACTTTAACTATTCCGCCATGAGCTTCTGCAAGGCCGCGCACCAAGGTTAATCCTAATCCCCATCCAGCTTCACCACTCTTTTCAGCAGATTTAGTTCTGTGGCCACTATCAAAGATATTAATCTGCTCTTCGGGAGTTAGTGGTTTGCCTTCATTATGTACTGCTATTTGCACCATTTCATTTATTTGACTTAAACTAATAGACACAGGGGTTTTCGGAAATCCGTATTTAACTGCGTTATTCGCTAAATTCTCGATAACTTTTCTTAAACCTTGGCAATGCCAGTGGCCGCGAATCTCTTTCTTAGCACGAAGAATAATTCTATTTTCGTACATCAAATTCAGCTCTTCAACTGTGGCAGTAGTAACTTCTGTGAGATTGCAGGACTCGATTTGAATTGGAAGTTTATGACCCGACCGAATTCGATTTGCGTCTAAAAGATCTTGAATCATCATGTCAGCTCGTTCAAGGCTTGAAACAATCTTACTGACAGATTGAACCAGGCTGTCTGTTGCCGGCTGATTTCTAATTAAAATTTGAGCGCCTAGCTTGGCCGCTGCCAGTGGATTTCTAAGATCATGGCTAAGAGTTGCCACGAACTTTTCTCGAATCTCGCGCTCCATTTTGAGATTTTCTAAATCTATACGCGACATATCCAAAAGATGTTCGTTCTCGCTTTGAATCCGAACCTGGTCATCAATATCTGTATTGGTTCCAAACCAACGAATAATTTTTTTGTTTAAATCTAGAATTGGCACAGCTCTAGTTAAAAACCATCGCCATTCGCCATTTTTATTTTTAAGTGGAAATGTTAATTCCCAAGGCTCATTTTTTTTCCAGGCTTGAGAAATAAAATCAACCACTCGCTCGACATGGTCTGGGTGATGCACTCGAACCCATTCTTGACCTTTCATTTCTTCAAGTGTTGTTCCTGTATAATCGTACCATCGCTGGTTGTACCAATAAATCCAACCATCTCCATTGGCCATCCACGTTAGCTGTGGAATTGAATCAGCAAGCGTTCTAAATTGGCGCTCGCTATCTTCAATTTTTTTTCGATCTAAAATTTTATCGGTAACATCTATTGCATTAATATGCACACCGTAGGGCTTTCCATGAGCGTTCAAGATTCTCTTATAAGTAAAATCAAAATATCTGTCTTCTGGTGAGCTTTCAGGCTGCCGCTTTAAAAAAACGTTTATCTCCTTGCCAATGAAGGTCTCGCCGGTTTCATAAACTTTATCCAATAATTGTTTAACAAAAGGTTGATCTATCAATTCAGGCAAGGCCTCAAGAAGTGCCTTTCCAACAACATCTCTGTGACCGATGAGTTGCAGATAGACGGAGTTAACTTTTTCAAAAATATGTGTGGGTCCTCGAAGCAAAGCCATTGCAGTTGGCGACTCAGCAAAAAGTGCTTCAAATTTTTCTCGCTCGGTATCAGCATAATCTTTCTGCTGCTTAGTCTCAAGAAGTGACATCTGAAGATTTCGACGAGTCTCATCGAGCGCCATTGAGAGCTCCATCGCCCGCTGTGCAGATTTGCTTTCTGTATCGACCTGCCCTTTTGCCGTTAAACGGACTCGCTCATTGTGAAGGGCTGCCGCGAGGAGTGGAATAAGAACACTTATTTCAAATGCCCGATCAAGATCAGGAGCTCCGCCTAGCAATACCAGAATCGAACCATCTGAAGCGGCAATACCGATTACAAGTGTCAATTGATTGTCGTAAGGAGATATTAAGTGGGCTGTTTGATTTCTAGTTTCCTGGCACTCTGAGATAAATTCTCGCCATTTTCGCCCCCCCTGGAAGAGTTTGAGGAAATCCTGGAGCAGGGAGTAGAATATTTAGAGTGCTATCTTTGGTGAATAACAAGAAATCGACAGCGCCTAAAGCGTTGGCAAACTTTTTTGCAGCTCCAGGACGCTCTGCAAGATCACTCAAACTGCCGATAAAAGTGAGAAGTCTTTGATCTAACACTTTTTAACTTCCTTGCTCCTGTTACTCAGGAAATATGCAAACAACAGCAGTGCAGTTATGAAATCCACTAAACTGACCTTCAACTCGAGCAATTTGGCCGTAGCTGTTGCAGCCAGCGTACTTGGTATTCTGACCTAATGAATTTTGAAGAGCTTGAAGTTCTAAACCAAAATCTTTTCCCATCCTGAGGCGTGTAGCTACACAATCAAAAAAGAGTGCAGTTTTTGGTTTATTGTTTCCAAGCTGCTTTAATGCAGATTCAACAGCAGTTTGTGCGGCATCTTCAGATGATTTATTGCTGGCTTTCATTATGTAAACTGTCGCACCTGTAGGAATATCTGAAGCGCATAATACTGAACCGTCAGCTTGAACCGAAAGAGGTACGCGAATTTTATAGCCGCCCTCTGCTTTAATGCCCAAAGTATTATGGAGAAAAAAGGACATTGGATTAGATTTATCAAATTCTTGTTTTGTAACTTCTGAGTGCTCTTCAAAAACTTCGACAGCTGGAATTGAGTTTAAACTTATAAGCCTCATTCCTTCTGATTCAGTAACTTTAAATGGTTCGCTTGCAACGTCCCAGCCGTGTTCAGCGCCAACTCCTAATGGTTTAACTGAGAGAATTTCAAGCCCAACGACGGCATCTGTTTCAGCTTTGGTGTCATGAAAAACATGGGTTTGACTAAATTTGGCGTCATCACCTGAGCCACCGCCAAAAAATTGATAAGTTCCACCTGTCAGCGTCGTTAGTTCTTCAATCAAAGAATCTGTATAGCCTGCAAGGGCATCTGCAAGCAGAAGTACCGAACGATAAGGGTACGTTGTGTTCTTCCCTTGAAATGTCGAAATTAATTCCCTTGCAGCACCTGAACGGTTAGCACGTATGCCGCGCCCAATATTAAGTGTAAATTTCATATCTGATGAACACATTGCTAAAGCTGAAGCTGCAGAGACTCCGTGTTTACCTGTGATGAACTCTCCAGCAGAAGAGCAGCCTACAATAATCTTAGATTTTGAGCTTACTTTCAGTGCTTCAAGAAGTTTTGTGAAATTGTAATTAGATGATGCGAATACAATCACAACATCAGCAATGGCATCTTTAAACTCTGCCCGAATTTGATTGCCAAGTGCTGTGCCAGTTTCTTGGCTGTCAGTGAGATCACAATAAACAACAGTTGATTCAGTCATTTCATTTCCCACAGCTATTTTGCCGTTTGAAAACTTTAAAATATCCAACGACTTAAATGTTTAACTTGATGAATTATTTAAGATAGGGGGCCAAGCTATCGATATTTTTGGCTTCAATCAAGATTTCTTTCGGGGATTTGGCTTGCCCAGGTGTGGAGTTGTTACCGCCAACCACGATATCTTGTATATAGCGAACATGGATGATTGTGACGTACACATCGAGGAAGTTTGCTCCACAGAAAAAGCGGTGGTCCTAGATGCGATCCTCTTTGAGATTGAAGGTCATGGTGTCTCAAGAAATTTCGTTTTAACAAAGTATTTTCACAACTCTTGGTAATGAGTGTCAATATGCGACCATCTTGAAATGCACTGAAATGTATTGAAAAGGGCTCTACCTTCAAAGCTTATATATTCGATATAAATAGGGTATTATTCCATTTAATAGGGTATTTTGTATTGAAAAATACCCTATTAAGACCGATAATACCCTTATATGGCATCACTAAAAACTAACTACCTAGATGAGCTAAAGTTTGATTCCACACAGTTGGCGACTCTTCGTCAGCTTGGCGAATATCGTGGGAAACAAATCCTCTATTCGAAACAGTCACCTGAGGCATTGGAAAGTCTCCAAGAAACCGCAAAGGTAGAATCAACCGAATCGTCGAATAGGCTTGAGGGTATTGAGGTACCGCACAAGCGATTAGAAGATCTCGTATTACAAAATTCAAAACCAAAAAATAGGTCAGAACAAGAAGTGGCTGGCTATCGAGACGCGTTGGCTCTTATTCATGGGTCTGCGAAGGAGATGAAGTTTTCTAGCAACATCATTTTACAGCTTCATAAGACTATTTATTCATACATGGCGCAACCTGGTGGTAAGTGGAAAGCCACAGATAATGAAATCATTGAGCGGCATCCTGATGGAACGACAAGAATCAGATTCAAACCAGTTCCTGCATTTCAGACACCAATGAAAATGCAAGAACTTGAAGAAAATTATCTTAAGGCTCTTGATGAAGGGAAGTCAGATCCACTTATTGTTATCCCTTTAGCGATTCTAGACTTTCTCTGCATACATCCTTTCAGTGATGGTAATGGACGCGTTGCCAGATTGATTACACTCATCTCGCTTTATCATTTCGATTACCAAGTTGGACGTTATATTTCGCTAGAGAGAATTTTCGAAGAAACAAAAGAGGACTACTATCGCACGCTAGAGGAAAGTTCAAAAGGATGGCATGCAAGTAAGCATGATGTCGGGCCATGGATAAACTACTTCTGGGTTGTACTCTTGCGAGCTTATCGAGAGTTCGAAGAGCGAGTCGGTAAAATCAAACCTGGGAAGGGTTCAAAATCAGATCAAGTGCGCCAAGCTGTGCTGCGCCAAAAAGGTTCCTTTGCAATTTCTGAAATTGAAAATGAATGCCCTTGGATTACGAGGGATTGGATACGCCTCGTATTAAGAGAGATGAAGGCGGAGAAATTAATTCAGCTTCAAGGCAAGGGGCGTGGAGCGAAGTGGAGATTGTTGAAGTGACAGATATCAATCTCAGAGGGGTTCGTTGCGGGAGCTGTCTTTATAGCCGGAGCCCATCTACTTGGTTTAGACCATAAGGATATAAAAAGTGAGATTCAATCTGATAAAAAGGATGTCGATACTATCAACGTGGTTTTACAAGCGAAGGATCAACTTTTAACAACTGAACGTCTTAAAAATTATAGTAGTGAATTATCAACCAATATTTTTGACTCAGTAATTACTAATTCAAGATTAACTGAAAAAAGCCCAGTAGAACAAGATCTGGCGCATAGAACTGAATTGTTGGAAATTAAAATAAATTGAAAGTCAGATTGGAAGTATCTCCACAACTTTTGACAAACCTTGGTGGCAAGAGCCCTCCACGGTTTGGTTAGTGATTATCTTTTGGCTGTTAGAAAAAATATTTGGTCGCATCGTAGTGGATTTGACTAACGTCTATTGGCGGAAATTTGCCAGAAAATTTGGCATTGGACTTTCAGGCGGGGTAAATCCGGAAGAATGAGAAAGCATGCTGCCGAACACCAGTTTGACAGGTTCGTAATGTACTTCGCGCGTCGTGCGCGAAATCTATTTTAAGTTTGCCCCGCGCTGGCGCGGTGGCATGCTCCTCGAACCTTCGGTGGTATTAGGTGTCGACTCATTTCGGTCTCAGCCATACATCAATATCTGGCCAATAAAAAACCCGATCTCAAAAGAGATCGGGTTTTTTAGAAACATATTTTAGAAACCAAGTCTGTTGCCACGTTTTGTGGGGAAGAACCAAGAACCAGAACCTTATTTATGGATGCCGCCGTACCAAAGTACACGAACCACTCGTCGTGGCTCGTGAGTATCGAGCCCAGTGGAAGAAAACAACAAAGAAACAGGTGGTTTTGGTTGAGGCTGGCGTTTTAACCGATTCTAACTAGCTCATAGCGTTTATATTTGATTTGAAAGAAGTTTAGTTTGTTTATATGCTATAATGTCCATCTATGATTGACATTATAGCATTATATTAAACTGAGACATTGCAGATAGTTTGATTTTATGTGATAATGTCAATCATGGATAGACAAAATAGAACTAAGTTAAACCAGCTCTTGCAAAATTGGCCTCGCGGATCGGTGGCTCCGACATCGTGGCTTTTGAGGCAGGGGATATCAAGACAGCTTCTTGATCGGTATGAGCAGTATGGTTGGGTCACAAGAGTTGCAAAGGGAGTCGTTATACGTAAAGGCGAAGATGTTTCTTGGGTAGGCGTAATGTTAGCTCTTCAGGAGTTCCTTGAGATGTCAGTGTGGGTGGGTGGGAAGACTGCCCTGAGGTTGAGAGGGCTAGGCCACTATATCCCTATGAAAAAAAAATTAACAATTAATCTCTACAGTGCGACGCTGAGTCGGTTACCTCGCTGGGTTAAAGATTTTGAAAAAACAGCTGATTTTCAATTTCAGAAAACTCAAATGTTTTCTGAAAAACTTAAAACTATAAAGACTTTTTCAGATTATGAAGAAGACAAGCTAAAAATAAAAATTTCTACCCCTGAACGAGCAGTATTTGAAATGCTTGAATCGGTGCCGTCGACACAGTCTTTTGAAGAGGCTGAACTTATTTTCGAAAACTTAGCAAATATGAGACCTCAAGTTTTACAGAGTCATCTCCAGCTGTGCCGATCAGTGAAAGCAAAAAGACTGTTTCTCTATTTAGCTGAAAAATCTGGGCACACATGGTTTTTAAAACTTAATACGTCAAAGATCGATTTAGGTAAAGGTAAGCGAGCTATTGTACCCCACGGCAAACTCGATTCGAAATATCAAATTATAGTTCCGAGGTAAGAATGAAACAGAATCAATTTTATCCGCAAGTAGAGTTAATGCTCAAGTGCATCCCTATCATTGATAAAGAAAGAGTCTTTGCACTAAAGGGTGGTACTGCAATCAATTTATTTGTTAGGGATATGCCACGACTGAGTGTTGATATTGATCTTACCTATGTCCCAATAGAAAATCGTGAAATGTCTTTGCAGAAAATGAATGAGGCACTCGAAAGAATTTCAGCTGAAATTGAGAAGAGGGTGCCCGGCTCAAAAGTTCGAAAAACAAAGCACGGCCATCAAATAATAAAACTCGTTGTGGCTACTACAAAGACCTCTATTAAGATTGAGCCCAATGCAGTGATACGAGGTCTAACGGGAGCGTCAAAATCAATGGATCTTGTGAAAACCGCAGAAGATTTATTCGAGATGAGTGTCTCAATTTCTGTGGTCCCTATGGCTGATCTTTATGGAGGAAAAATTTGTGCTGCTCTTGATCGGCAACACCCTCGTGATCTTTTTGATATAAAGATTTTATTAGAGAATGAGGGCTTGACTGACAAAATTAGAAAAGGCTTCTTAGTCTATTTAGCTTCTCATGATCGGCCAATGCACGAAGTGATTGCTCCGACTAAAAAGAATATCAAAGATATTTTTGATAAAGAATTCAAGGATATGACAGAAATACCAACGACTTTAGATGATCTTTACCAGGTAAGAAATGCCCTGATAAAACAAATTCATAAAGATATGACGGCGGATGAAAAAGAATTTTTGATAAGTTTAAAATCTGCTGAACCAAATTGGGGACTCTTAGGTATTAAGGGTGTTGAAAAACTTCCGGCCATTCAATGGAAGCTGCAAAATATCAAAAAAATGGCTGTAGCTAAGAGGAATGAGCAATTAACTAAGTTAAAGAAGGCGCTGGAGATTTAGCTACTAAACCGAATGTTATCAAATTTGCCTACCGGCTTTATTTTGTGCTATGAAAAAACATGTCTAAAGAACATATTCAATCTATCGAAGAACGATTACGCATCCTAGATAGCGAGCGAAAAGTTCTTGCCGCTGAGCTAATTACTCTTCGATCAAAGGAACTCGTTCAAACTAGGGTTCTTCTGGGAATTTCAGCCCGTGCTATTCCACCATCAACTCCCGATGACAAAATCGAACTATTTTTATCACTTTTTCGCTGCCGTGAATCCGTCTATCCGAGACTTTGGGAGAATCAGAAACAAGGTAAAAAGGGTTACGCTCCAGCATGCCGCAATGAGTGGGTTAGAAGTGTATGTGAAAAACCAAAAATTAAATGTTCAGATTGTCCAAATCAGGCATTTTTACCTTTAGATAATGTTGCGGTAAAAGGTCATCTCCAAGGTACTCATACGATTGGAACCTATGCAATAAGACAGGGTGATACTTGTATATTTCTAGCTGCTGACTTTGATGGTGAGGGTTGGGAAGAAGACGTTCTGGCATACAAACAGGTAGCGCAAACATTGGGCGTTGAAATAGCCGTTGAACGGTCTCGCTCAGGTAATGGAGCTCACTGCTGGATCTTTTTTCGTGAATCAGTTCCTGCTCGAATAGCTCGACAGTTGGGTACGTTACTTGTTTCAAGAGCAGTTGAACTTCGACATTCTATTAAACTATCAACTTATGATAGATTTTTTCCAAATCAGGATTATTTGCCGAATGACGGTTTTGGTAATCTCATTGCACTTCCGCTTCAAAAAATAGCGCGTGATGCGGGGAATTCTGTATTTATTGATGAAGCCTTTCAGTCTTTTGAGGATCAATGGATATATCTTTCTCAAGTTAAACGTCTGTCCAACAATGAGGTGGTATCAATTCTAGAAGAGTATTTACCAGAGCGAAATACCTTCAGCTTGATACCAGAGATCAATGCACTTGAGACCGACGAGCGAATCATGAAAGTTGCTAAGCCTAAACTATTCAAAGGGCTTTATACTGGTAATGTAGAAATTGAATTGGGCTCACAGCTTTCCATTAAACTCGCTGATCTGCCAGGCCCCCTAGTTACGGCTTTAAAGCGCACAGCTACATTCGCAAATCCGAAATTTTATGAGCTTGAGAGAATGCGCTTTTCAACCTATCCACACTCACGTTTTATTTTCTGTGGAGATGTACAACAAGATACCCTCGTTTTACCAAGAGGCGTTTTGGATCAATGTATAGAATTAGCTCAAGAAGTGGGTGCGCAAACAATAATTCGTGATATTCGACTCACACATAAAAAGATGAAAACTGTATTTAATGGCGAACTGCAACCTGAGCAGAAAAAAGCTCTCAACAAAATTATTGAAAATGATACAGGCGTATTGCTAGCCCCTCCAGGTTCTGGCAAAACAGTTATTGCGTGTGCTTTAATTGCTAAACGAAAACTTCCAACACTTATTTTAGTTCATAGACAACCATTGCTAGATCAATGGAAAGAGCAAATTCATCGATTTTTAGATGTTCCCATAAAAGAGATTGGCACATTTGCCAGTTCCAAGAAAAAGCTCACTGGTAAAATTGATATCGCTATGATTCAAACTCTGACAAAAACAGATGAGATAGAGGAGTTGCTCTCTGGTTATAGCCAAGTCATTGTTGACGAATGTCATCACATACCGGCTGTTTCGTTTGAGTCTTTACTCAAGAGAATTTCATCAAAGTATATTCTAGGGCTTACGGCTACTCCTTATAGAAAAGATGGTCATCACAAGATTTTATTCATGCAATGTGGTCCAATCCGGTATGAAATTAAATCTGCAGACAATAATTCTTTGTCAAAGCGGGTAGTTGTTCATGAAACTACTTTTCAACTCTCGGCTGAGCTAGGCCATCAACCGCCAATACACGTTGTGTGGGAAAAATTAACAGCAGATCAAGAGCGTAATAATCTTATTGTAGAGGATATTACGTCTGCCATTCATGAGGGTAGGTTTCCGCTTGTTATTTCAGATCGAAAAGAACATTTAGAGCAATTGGCTGACAAAACAGCTGAGCGCAATCCAAACATCAAAGTTTTTCGTTTAGAAGGAACTTTAGGTAAAAAAGCGCGGCGCCAAGTGTTTGATGAAATTAGCCTTGGCCTTGAAACAAAAGTGCCACAGTGCTTGTTTGCAACGGCCTCATTGATCGGGGAGGGTGTAGATATCCCTCGTCTCGATACCCTTGTCTTAGCGATGCCTATATCGTTTAAAGGGCGAATGGTTCAATACGCCGGGCGCTTGCATCGTCCCTTTCCAGGTAAGAAAGATGTGTTGATTTATGACTACTTGGACTCATGCAGCGGTCTGACAATCTCAATGTATCGTAAGCGTCTACTAGCCTATAAATCTATGGGATATCAGATTCATTCGCCTGAGCGTAGTTTTGGTGTGAGAAGTGTGCAAAGCAATTTGTTCGCAAAGGATATATAGAAACCTCTTTGAGTTGGAGTTCTGGCACCCATTTAGTTTATCTAAGTGGAATAGGTCGCTTCAGGCTGGCGGTCAAAAGAGTTCAATTGACAATTTATCGCCAATTGGCTATATTCAAAAATAATGAAAGTATCCTTCTATGAAACAGCATCTGGTCGTAGTCCTGTACAAGATTTTATCGAAGGTCTTTCAAAGGTAGATAAGGCAAGATTCGTTGAAGTGTTTGAGAATATTGAGAAGCACGGTTTTGGTTGCCCCAGAGTTATATTTAAACCTCTTCGGGGAAAACTCTGGGAGATAAAATTTCAAAGTGTCGGCGGAGGTTATCGAATCGCTTATGTGATTGTTGAAGCTAGCACTATGGTTTGGCTTCATGTTTTTAGAAAAACTACTCAGAAAACTCCTCTAAAAGATTTGGAGTTGGCTGAAAAAAGAATGAAGGAGGTTTTAGGATTATGAAAGCGAAAAAAGCATATAGATCTGCAAAACCATTTTTTGATAAACTTTTAAAAGATCCCGAAGTGCGTATTTCTTATGAAGAAGAGAAGGCGAAGTCTAAAATTGCAGTTGCGGTTAAATCTGCAAGGCTGCATGCAAATTTAACTCAGGCTCAGTTAGCCAAAAAAATCGGAACTACACAGAGCGTGATTGCACGCCTTGAAGGTGGTTTAGATAAAAGAGTCGCATCTCTACCTCTCCTTGCACGTATTGCAGCCGCATGCGGAGCCCATCTTGAATTTGGTTTTTCTTTTGGTCGAGCGAGCTAATTTCTCGAAAGACGCTTAAAAAAGGCCAGAGCATTTTGCCTCTGGCCTGATTGATCTGAATTTATCTGATTGGGGTTAGTCAACTATCGAAGTGTCATCGATACGAAATTGCAAGTAACTCACTTACAAGATAGATGAATATATCCACCTTCAATATTAACGCTTAAACCAAGAGGTGGGCCACCAAGCGATGAACCATGCTCGGTGTAATTTCCACCGATTACTGTTTTTGCTTATCCGGATGGATTTATAGCAATCGACATGCCGCGGGGTGGTATATTGGATTTAAGGCCTACAGTTGCGTTTAAAAAAAAGAGTTGGTGACAAAAAATGTTGTTTATACACACTTTATATGTATAATTAGAATTGGTTATGCCGGAGATATTCAGGTTCAATAACATTGTTTTCTTCTTCTACAGCCAGGATCACGAACCTGTTCATGTCCATGTTCGGCATGCAGGAAGAAATGTAGTGATCGTCATTGATACCCTTGAAGTAAAAAACAATCGGGGTTTTCGTTCATATGAGATCAGATTGCTGCAAGAGAAAGTTAAGGAACACAAAAACCTTATAAAGGAGATGTGGAATGAGCACTTTGAAGAAAAAGAAGACTGAGATTACAGCGGAAGATTTAGACAACAAAAATATGAAGATTCGCGTTAATTGCTGGATCGACGGCGAAGTCATATTGGAGCTTAGAAAAAAAGCTAAACAGCAAAGAACAAAATACCAGACATTGCTGAATGAGTTCTTAAGACAAGCTGTTCTTGGTGAGAAGCCTGAACTAGAAGAGCGAGTGAAACGGCTGGAGTCGCTTGTATTGAAGAAAGCCTAAAGCGACGAAATGCGACGACCATCATCCTAATAAAAAACAGGTGCTCTCCGGGCTTCTGAGTTGGCGATTTCAAGGCGTCATTTTAGAGCTCTGGTCCGCTTTGCTCGCTTAACTGTTATCTGGAAGCAGCGCTTTAAAAGTAAGGTTGTAAATAAATTGATTCATAAGATTGAGTTATTAACTGATGGATTAAAAATCTACTGGCATGCAGGAGAAAGTCATTTCATAGGATTTGAGTTAGAGAAAAAAAAGACTGTAGGATCGAATAAAAAAGGGGCTAGCGCTACGGGCGCTAGCCCCGGTATTTTTTTGTTAAAATCTGGTTCGAATAGTTTGACAAGTGGATGGGGCGGAAGGATTCGAACCTTCGCATGACGGAATCAAAATCCGTTGACTTACCGCTTGTCTACGCCCCAATAATGACCGAACGGGTGTTAGGCTCTTCCGTCGTCGTCTGATTGGTCATAATCGGGAGTAGATGATTTTGCAATAGTCATTTGTTCTAAAGTTTGGCCCATCTTTTTTAGCTCGGCTTCGTAGACTTCAAAGATCTTGTTTTCGATTTTTTCTCGAGTTTCGTTGTTGAGCGGGTGGGCGATATCTTTGAATTGGCCATCTTTTCGCTTTTTGCTGGGCATTGCCACGAAAAGACCATTTGTTCCGTTAATGATCTTTAAGTCGCGGACCACAAAGCATGCGTCGATGGTGATTGTGACGTAGGCTTTGAGCCTTTCTTCATTAACTGCGAATACTTTTACCTCGGTGATTTCCATTGATGTTCTCCATGTTGATGTCTAATCCAGGGTTTTCGTGATGAAAAAAGAGTGTGAGGCGGGAAATTGTTTTTTGAGGTTCTCATAAGCCAGAATCGCTTTTTTTTGATTCTGGTAAATCCCAAAAACGGAGCTTCCGCTTCCCGTCATGAGACTTGTGAGCGCTCCCCATTGTCTCAGCGCTTTTTTTAACATCGCGATCTGAGGATTTCTCGCTTCAACAGGTATTTCAAGATCGTTATGTGTTCGTTTCACTACTTGAACTGCCGTTAAAACTGAGTCGTCCAAGACCCCAGTTGTTCGATTAAAATTAACATTTGCTGCGGCGCGTGTCAACGCACAATCTTCATCAAACCAGCCATAGGCTTGGTTTGTAGAGATTTGTAACTCGGGGTAGCAGACTACGAAAAATAGCTGTTCAATGTTCACTTCCATTAACTGTTCACCCACGCCTGTCACATGAGCGGGCTTTGCTTTTAAGAAAAAACTCACATCAGCCCCTATCTTTTGAGCAATTTTAGGTAGGGCTTTGAGACTTTCAGCGTTTCCGTATTCAGATTGTAAAAAATTCAAGGTGGTTGCAGCATCAGAGCTTCCGCCGCCAAGACCTGCACCCATGGGGATGTGTTTTGTCACTTGAATCTTTAGATATGGAATTTCAGGCAATAACTCACGCATAAGCTCGAATGTTTTTGTGACCGTATTAATTTTAATATCAAGTGGAGTGCCTGACGGTGTGACAAATAAAACTTCGTCTTTTGAACCTAAACTTTTAGTGATTTTAATTTCATCATAGAGATCTATAGGAACAAAAAGGCTATCAAGTAAATGATAGCCATCTTCCCTAACGCCTGTGATGTGAAGCCAAAGATTTAGTTTTGCAGGAGCCTTTAAAGTAAAATCTAAACTTGTCACACTCTTTGGCCTATCTTGCTTCCATAAATATCAAGAGCGTAACTTGGCCGCGTAAAACGCGCAGACTATTCACACCGGGCTTAATATTTTTTAATGCTTCACGTGCTGAGAGTGCTCGTTTTTTATTCACATCTAAAATGATATCCCCAATTTCAAGCCCGGCTTGGTCTGCTAAACCACCGTCTTGAGTGCCTGTAACTACGACACCTCTTTTTGGAGCATCTTGAAGTTGTAGCTGGCGTGCAATCGTTGGATTAAGATCAGCTAACATCATTCCTAAATTATAAGGAGCCGTCATGCCTTTTGGAAGTCTGGGAGCTCGCGGGCTTTCTTGGGCAACAGATTCTTCGTCCGGGCGCTCGGTGGTTTTAATAGTTAAGTTTGTGGTTTTACCGTCTCTGAAAACTTTTACTTTTGCGGTTTGACCAACGGGAGTTTCGCCAACAGCGTTTGTTAAGCTTTTTGCGTTTTCTATTTCTTTACCGTTAAATTCTGTGACGATGTCGTAAGGTTCGATTCCACCGCGTTCAGCTGGTGAACCAGGGCTTACGTTTACGATCAATGCCCCTCGATCACTTTTGAGATTAAATTGTTTCATCACTCGTTCATCAATATTGCTAATCGCAACACCAAAATAACCTCGAATAATGCGACCTTTACTTTTCAAATCTGGAATGAGTCTTTTTACAACGTTGATCGGAATCGCAAAGCCAATGCCTTGGGCTCGGGCATCAATTGCTGAGTTTACACCGATGACTTCACCGTCGGCATTTACAAGTGGGCCACCGCTATTGCCTGGATTAATGCTGGCATCGGTTTGAATAAATGGAAATGCTGTTTCAAGTTCTGCAATGTCTCGCTCTTTTGCAGAGATAATTCCTTTGGTCATTGAGTGACCATGGCCGTAGGGGTTACCAAATGCAGCGACCCATTCGCCAACTTCGACTTTATCAGAATCACCTAACACGGTGACGGTAAGTTTTTCTGTTGTGTCGATTTTAATAAGTGCGACGTCAGTGCGTGCATCGCGGCCAATGACTTTTGCTTTATAAGTTTTTTTAGCTTTTTCTGTAAGTTGTACGCGAATGTCAGCAGCATTGGCGATGACATGATTATTTGTCACGATAAGGCCAGTTGTATCGATAATAAAACCTGATCCTAGGCTTGCAACTTTTTGTTCAGGTGCTCTGCGCCCTTGGCCCATGTACTCTTGTAAAAACTGTTCAAAGGGGTCTTGGGGCATCCCCGGGAAGTAGCCTTGTCTTCCTCCACCGCGTACACTTTGTGTGGTGTAGATGTTTACAACGGCGGGATTTACTTTTTTGCCAAGTTCAATAAAAAGATTTCGTGGAAGTGGATCATTAGAGCTCAAGGCCATTGCTTTGGGAGCTGCTGTTGCGATGAGAATTAGAGTTAAACTGATATTGATGAATTTAAACAGATTTTCCATGTTTATTTACCTCCACGAATTTTAGTTTTAAATCGGCAAGTACACGGGTCATGAATTCGTCTTCTTCTTTTGCTAAATTTCCTTTTGTCTTTCGCGAAAGCACATCTAGTAGATCAATATTAAATCTCGCCATGTCTACATCAACTTCGGTTTTTTTAGTTTGTGGGTTAGGAGCAAGGCCCAGACTCATTGCAGCAGCTGAAGCGATAGACATTGCTAGTGTGATAAATGAGGCTTCCATTTGATTTGTGTTCACAGTGTTCTCCCGATTAATTTTTTAATGCGTTCTTCTACTGGCGGGTGTGTACTAAAAAGCCCATTGAGCCCACCTAAACTTAATGGATTAACGATAAACATATGAGCTGTCGCTTGTGTGACAGATAAGGGTTTTGCAAAAGAGTAGTTGTGTAATTTCCATAATGCACTCGCAAGGGCATGTGGGTTTTGTGTCATCTCGGCAGCTTCTTGATCGGCAATGAATTCACGATTTCGGCTAACTGCTAGATGAATAATAAAAGCTGCAATGGGTGAGAAAAAAGCTAAGAAAAGTTGTCCCACCATATTTTTGTCTTGGTTTTTATTTTCTTTTCCAAAGATTACAACCCATTTAAATGAATTTGCTAAATACATGACAAACGAACCTAAAGTAGCGGCAACCATCATGATCAGTGTATCTTTGTGATTGATGTGACTGAGTTCATGAGCCAAAACGCCTTCAATTTCTTCTCGACTTAATAATGTTAAGATTCCTTCTGTCGCAGCAACCGAAGCTTTCAATGGTGATCTGCCAACAGCAAATGCATTTGGTGTGTCGCTTTTGATAATATAAACTTTTGGTTTTGGGATTCCTATTTTTTCACAAAGTTTTGTGACGGTGTTTTGAAGCCCGTAGGGGTCAATGCCTTCAATAAGTTGAGCTCCGTATGTCCAGAGAATAAGTCGATCGCTATAAAAGTAACTCACAAGGTTTATGGTAAACGAAATCACAAAAGCTAAGAGCAAACCCTGACGGCCGGCTAAAGCGCTGCCCAGATACATCGCTACTGCTGAGAGTAGAATTAGGTAAAGCCAAGTTTTAATGTGGATAGGCATTTTCACCTCGTAAGATGTTTGCTCATAGTTAGCAAAATTAATATAGGTTCGCCATAGTAGTCTGTCAACGCATGGCGCCACTCAAATCGATCATTATTTGAGAAAAAGCTAATTGAAATCAAAATCTTAACAGCGTTACCATATCATCTTGCAATGCCATTTAATTGGCCAAGCCAAACAACTCGGAGGACCCATGGTCGACATCGTAGCACTCAATGAACAAATCAAACAAGAAAGTCAGTTCGTTAATAAGGTGCTCAATGAAGTAGGAAAAGTTGTCGTCGGGCAACGTCACATGCTTGAACGAATTTTGATGGGACTACTTACTGACGGGCACGTTTTGCTTGAAGGTGTTCCGGGGCTTGCAAAAACGTTAACCATCAGCACTATTGCAAACGGTATCGATGTTGCGTTTCAACGAATTCAGTTCACGCCAGATTTACTTCCTTCAGATTTAATCGGAACAATGATTTTTAATCAAAAAACAGGCGAATTTGCGGTTAAAAAAGGTCCCATTTTTACAAATATCGTTTTGGCTGACGAGATCAATCGCGCTCCGGCAAAAGTACAATCCGCTTTGCTTGAGGCGATGGCTGAAAGACAAGTCACTATTGGCGATGAAACACATAAATTGGCAAATCCGTTTTTAGTTTTGGCGACACAAAATCCGTTAGAGCAAGAAGGTACGTATCCGCTTCCTGAAGCGCAGATGGATCGTTTTATGTTTAAGGTTTTAGTTAATTATCCAACTAAAGAAGAAGAATTTGAAATCTTAGGCCGCATGACCCAAAAAGAATTGCCCACAGTTAATAAAGTAATTGGAGTTGATGAATTATTAAGAGCTAAGAATTTAGTTAGCGGCATTTACATGGATGAAAAAATTAAGCATTACATTGTCGAAATCGTAATGGCCAGTCGAAATCCTCGTGAATATGGCCTTAATTCTATTGCAGCTTTAATCAACGTTGGGGGCTCACCAAGAGCGACGATTTCGTTAACTAAATCTGCACGGGCTCACGCGTTTATTAAAGGGCGAGGGTTTGTGACACCAGAAGATGTCAAAGCTGTTGCCTATGATGTTTTAAGACATCGAATTTTATTAACGTACGAAGCAGAAGCTGAAGAAACAAAATCTGATGCCATTATTCGTGAAATTCTTAACAAGATAGAAGTTCCCTGATGTTGCCCAAAGAAATTCTTAAGAAAGTAAAACTTCTTGAGATTTCAACACGCAAGATGGTGAATAACCTCTTTGCCGGTGAATATCATACGGTCTTCAAGGGCCAGGGTCTGACTTTTTCTGATTTTAGAGAATATGTACCAGGTGATGACGTTCGCTCTATTAGCTGGAATCTCACAGCCAAAGCCGGAAAACCATTTATCAAACGCTATGATGAAGAACGTGAACTCACCATGATGTTGATGGTTGATATCAGTGGTTCTGGAGATTTTGGAAGTGGGGCATATCTTAAGGGTGAAGTTTTGGTTCAACTCGCTGCCGTACTTTCTTTTGCTGCGGCAAAAAATAATGACCGCGTAGGGCTGATGCTTTTTAGTGATCAGGTCGAGCATTTTGTTATGCCGCGAAAAGGGCGAGGGCATGTTCATCGCATTTTGCGAGATCTTCTCTATTATAAACCAAAGGGTCGGGGCACCAGTATTAAAACAGCCCTTGATGCTCTCAATGGAGTTTTACGCAAACGGGCCACGGTATTTATTTTAAGTGATTTTTTATCTGATGATTTTGATCGATCACTTCGGATGATGTCTAGACGACATGATTTAGTAGCTATCGTTGTTGAAGATGCGGCTGAAAAAAGTTTACCAAATATTGGGCTCATCGACATGCAAGATGCAGAAACCGGTGAGATTAGTACTGTTGATAGTTCAAGTAAATTATTTCGAGCTGAGTATGAAAGTCATTATAAAAAACTAAATGAAGCTCGAGATCGTCAGCTGAAAAAAGCACAGGTTGATCAAATTCGCGTCGACACTTCACATAGCTTTGTTGATCCGCTGATTAAATTCTTTTCTTCGAGGCATAAAAAATGATGCCTTTGATTAATTGTTCCGTTGAGAACACACAAGCTGCACTCACTGTAGGAGTGAAAGTAAAACTTATTTGTAAAACCGATGTGGGTTTGAGTCTTACTCCAACTTCAAAGATTGAATTTCGTGATTTAAGCCCAACGAGTGAACATGCTTTGGTTTTTTTAGATCAGCCTGTGATCGGTGGTAACCAAGTTGAGCAATTTATTACCAGCTATCGTGCGGGTACCCATGAATTTACAGGCATTAAACTTATTATCGACAATAAAGAACATTCGATATCAAAACAAACACTCACTGTTGGCTCTGTTTTGCCACAAGAATCAAAACAAGCGCCAACTCCGTTTCCGATTTATGATCCAAAGGCTGTGCCTGCTCCTTGGTGGTGGTGGGCATTATGGGGAGTACTGCTTTTACTTATCGTTGGGTTTTGTGTTAGAGAATTTTTAAAATGGAATAAAAAACGTAAAGCAAAGCTTTCAAATAAAGGGGTTGGCAAACCACAAACACCTCAAGAAAAATTTCAAACTTTACTTCGTAAACTTGATTCAAAGGGGCTTCCCAGTAAGGGTGAGTTTAAAGCCTTTGCACTTGAGCTTACACATATCTTAAAAACCACTATTGGTGAGCACTATCGATTTAATGCTGAAGATATGACCAGTGAAGAGCTGAATGAAACTTTACAAAAGCGTCATAAAGTTTTTTATCGCGATAGTGGTGAGTTGCTTCAAAACATGCTCGCGGATCTTGATCAAATTAAATTTGCAAAAGTTGAAACTACACCTGAAAAATGTTTTTCACTTTTAGATCAGGCTAATCGAGTTGGGCTTGCACTATTTGGTTTACCTGGAGGTGGTTCATGAAATGGGCCACACCTTTAGCGTTTACATTTTTGATTCCGGTAATTTTGATTTTTGTTTGGAGTTATCTCAGAAAAGAAAAACGTCGAGCGACATTTCAATTTAGTTCGGGGAAACTTTTTCAAGGTGTAGCACCAAGTTTTAGAGCTCGACTTTCATTTTTACCAAATCTTATAAAATTTATTGCACTTGTTTTAGCGATTATTGCACTTGCAAGACCACAAATGTCTGACACAAAAATAAATAAAAATGTTGAAGGCATTGATATCATGCTCACTCTTGACATTTCAGATAGCATGCTTATTGAAGATATGGAGCCCGAAAATCGCCTGGGTGCTGCAAAGATGGTTATTCGAAACTTTGTTAAAGCGCGGGCAAATGATCGCATTGGTATAGTTGTTTTTGCGGGAGAATCTTATACCCGTTGCCCACTCACTCTTGATCAAGGTGTTTTACTAAGCAGTGTTGATGAACTCACAACTGATAATATGAAACCAGGCACTGCAATTGGTGTGGCTTTGGCAAACGCTGTGGCACGCCTCAAAGATTCTACAGCAAAAAGCCGTGTCATTATTTTACTCACAGACGGAGAAAGTAATAGCGGAACCATTGACCCTTCAACTGCACTTGACATAGCAAAAGGGTATGGAATCAAAGTTTACACAATCGGGGCGGGAGTCGACGGGCAAGCGCAATTACCGATTTATACAGTTGATGCCTTCGGGCGAAAAGTAAAACGCTATCAGCCCATTCACTCAACTGTGAATGATGAATTGCTTCAAAGAATTGCTGATGAAACGGGAGCAAAATATTACCGAGCAGGTGATACGGATACGTTGAAAAAAGTTTTCTCCAACATCGATACCTTAGAGAAAATAAAAATTCAGGTAAATGAGTATGTTAAATACACTGAGCTTTTCACAAAGTGGCTTTATTGGGCTTTTGTTTTATATTTACTGCAGTTTTTCTTAACCCGCACATTATTTAGGAGGGTGCCATAATGATACAATTGGCAGACTCTTGGTGGTTGAGAATGGTGTGGGGTGCCCTTGCACTTTTCATTTTGGCGCTGATCATTGATGGTCGAGCATATAAAAAAATAAAAAAACACTTTGGTGAAAAAGCTGACTTTCTTACAACCTCTGTTTCAATGTCACGGCGACGTTGGCATAATTTTTTACAATGTCTAGTGCTTGCATGTTTTGCGATTGCACTTGCAAGACCTCTTTTGGGTGCAAAGCAAACTGAAGTAAAACAAACCGGGATTGAAATGATCATTGCCATTGACGTTTCAAATAGCATGCTCGCTGAAGATGACAAACCTTCTCGTTTAGCTCATGCAAAACATGAAATTTCAAGTCTCTTAGATCAATTAGGTGGTAGTCGTGTTGGTCTTATCGCTTTTGCCGGAAGTGCTATCTTGGTTTCACCCATGACAACTGATCATGGGGCCCTTAAAATTTATCTTAATTCTTTGAGCCCTGATTCTGTGAGTACCCAAGGCACTAATTTAAAAGATGCCATTGATGAAGCGATGAAGGCCTTTGAACGTGGTGGTGTTGAAGGGCTGAACGGTACAAAACCCACCCGGGTTATGCTTTTTGCATCGGATGGTGAAGATAATGAGCCAGGTGCAATTAATGCGGCTAAAAAAGCTGTGGATCAGGGTTTAAGAATTTTTGGCCTTGGATTTGGCTCGGCAAAAGGGACCCCGATTCCTGTGCGTGATGATCGAGGGATGCTTAGAGATTATAAAAAAGATAAATCAAATCAAGTCATCATGACGGTGCAAAGTGATGAAGTTATGGGAAAGCTTGCTCGCGCTGGTGGGGGGAGTTATTACCACGCAACGTTTGAAGAAACTGAAATTAAAAATCTTGTTGCAGATCTTAATCGTTTAGAAAAAGCTGATTTTAAATCAAGAATGTCCACTGAGTTTGATGAGAAGTTTCAAGTTCCACTTTTATTGGGTCTAATCTTTGCACTTTTAGATTTACTTTTTGGTGACAGGCGCTCTGACGCGCGCGCATGGCGCGGGCGTTTTGAGGTGAACTCATGAAGACTTTTATCTTTGTGATTTTATTTTCAATAAATGCTCATGCTTTTGCGCCACCCACCATTGAAAAAAACAATGAAGGGGTGAGGCGCTATCAAGCTGAAGAATATCAAGAAGCATTTAAAAATTTCGCCGGTGCTTTAGCAAAAGATCCATTTAATCCTTATTATCATTTTAATTTGGGTGATGCATTTCTTAAGGGCGGTGAAATTCCAAAAGCGATGGCAGAATTTGAAGCTGTAGAAGCTAACCCTAAAGCTGATCAAGAATTAAAATTTCAAGCCATGTTTAATGCAGGCAATGCGGCTGTTGAAGCCAAAGATGTTTCCAAAGCACTCACATATTATCAAAAAGCTTTGAGTTACAAACCCGACTCTGTTGAAACAAAAACCAATATTGAACTGGCCATAAAAGAGCAGGACAAAAAAGGCAGTGGTGGTCAGCAAGATCAAAAAGATCAAAAAGGTGGCGAGGGTGAAAAAAATGACAAACAGCAGCAACAGCAAGACGGAAATAAAGACGATAAGAAAGATGAGAAAAAAGAAGAAAAAAATGGTCAAGGAAAAGGTCCAGAACCAACACCGCGGCCCACACCTCAAGGGTTCAAGAGTCAAGACTTGAACGAAGGCGAAGTTCGTCAGATTCTAGAAGAGTTGAAAAACCAAGAAGAAAAAATTCGCGCAAAACAGTATAAAGATAATAAGCCAAGAAAGGAGCAGGGGGTTGAAAAAGATTGGTAATCTGAATTTTAAAAGAGAAACCCTGTTACTTCTTATTTTTTCATGTCTGTTATTTGTGCTCCCCACATTTGCTGCACAGGTGAGACTTGATGCTAGTTTAAGTAGTGACACAATTGGCGAAGAAGATGTTGTGACACTAACACTTATGGTTTCAAGTGATTCAACTGCAATCAATGATGAAGATCCAAAACTTCCAGAGCTTAAGGGTTTTGAAGTCATGAATGCTGTGAGTTCAAGTTCTACCAGCAGCGTTTTTGACAACGGGAAATTCATGCTTGTTAGAAAAAACACATATCGCTATACGCTAGCGCCAAAAAAACCAGGGGTTTATGCGCTAGGTTCTGCTGAAGTCACAGTCAATGGTGAAACAATTAAAAGTAAACCCATCACAATTAAAGTTGTGGCTGGCAGTGGCGGTGGATTGCCAAGTAAAAATTCAAACAAAGCCCAAAATAAACCTCAGCGTGGTGCACCACCTCCTCAAGAAGAAGATGACATGGGTGCATTTGGTTCTTTAGATGAAGATGCAAATGATCTCTTCACACAGTTATTGCGCAGGCGAGGTTTGACACTTGATAATCGCGGAGGTGTGCGTTCTGCCCCTCAAGCTGATACTAAAGACGCTTTTTTTATAGCGGTTGAGGCTAATAAAAAACGAGTTTATGTGGGAGAGCAAATTGTGGCCTCTTGGTATCTCTATACCCGTGGAGGCATTCAAGCTTACGACGCTTTGAAGTACCCTGAACTCAAAGGTTTTTGGAAAGAAGATTTAGAAATTGCCACGCGCTTAAGTTTTCAAAGCGAAATCGTTAATGGTGTACCGTACAATAAAGCGCTTTTGGTTTCATATGCATTGTTTCCAATTTCTGCAGGTAAAAAAACAATAGATCAATACAAAGCAAAAGCTACGGTTGTTGATTTAAGTTCAGGCATGTCTGTTTTTGGAATTGGCCAAGCTTTTAGTTACGTCAAAGCAAGTAAAGAAATTCCAATTGATGTTATTCCATTACCTGCTGAAGGTAGGCCCGCTAGTTTTTCAGGAGCGGTGGGTACGTTTAACATCACAGGTTCAGTGAGCACGACTCAAGCAAAAGTAAATCAGCCTTTTAGTCTTAAAATTCGCTTTCAAGGTGAAGGTAATGTGAAGGCCATTGAACTTCCCCCTCTTGATTTGCCGCAAAATTTGGAAGTCTATGAAACAAAAAAAGAAGCCCAGTTTCAAAAAAGTGGTGAGGGCTTTAAAGAGTTTGAAGTTTTATTGATTCCAAGATCACAAGGTACAATTACAGTGCCTCCGGTATCTGTAAGTTATTTTGATCCTAAAACTGCAAAGTATGTGACACGCCAAACTCCTGAATTCCAAATCAAGGTTGCTGCAGGTGATGGTTCCCTTGCGGGTGGTAATGTTCCTATGGCGCAAAATGATGCGCCCATTGCTGATTCAAAAGACATTAAGTATTTAAAAACTGATGCCTCAATGAGACTTAAGCCTTCAGTGCAACTTAGTATTTGGGCTCTCTTGTTTTTAACTGTTTTTGGTTGGTTTGGTCGGCAGTTTTATTTGGTATTTAGAGGTGAATCTCAAGACCAAATGGCACTTGCTCGCAAGAAAGCAAAATTAAAACTTAAAACGGCAAGACTCAAACTTAAAAAAGGTGATTTTAGAGGTGTGGGCGTTGAAACTTCAAACGCCGTATTAAGTGCACTGGGTGAAATTGCAGGAGTCGGTGGAGCATCACTTACATTAGATGCACTTTTGACAAGGCTCCCTACAAGTAGTGAAAAAGTTCAAGGTGATGTGAAAAAGTTTTTAAATCAGTGTGAACTTTTAAGTTTTGCACCTGATGAATTAATTAAAAACCAAAAAAGTGACCAAGAACTTAAGAAAATTTTAAGTGAAGCTGAAAGACTTATTTCAGAACTTTTTGCGGTGGAGAAGAACTCAGCGTCTTTTTCACAAGGCGCTTCACACGAAGCAGGTCAAAGAACATCTTAAGGCTATCGCGAATAATATGAACCTTTGAATCTGGGTCGTTTGTCCATTTCACGGGCAAAACTTCTGTTTTGTAGCCTAGGTATTGAGCCAATAGAAGAATTTCCACATCAAATGAAAAGCCATTTATAGTTTGGCGTGAAAAAATCGGTTCAATAGTTTTTTTACGAAAGGCTTTGAATCCACATTGGGTATCTGTGATTCCTTTAACAGCAAATAATTGGACGAAAAAATTAAACATTTGCCCCATTTTTTGTCTGATAGGGTTTTGTCTTTTGAGAATCTGACTTTTTGCATGTTGTCTGCTGCCAATAAGAATATCTACTTGAGGGTTTGATTCAAAGTGCCCTAAAAATGCAATGACCTCGACAAGTGGCGTTGAAAGATCAAGATCAGTAAAAAAAACTGTCTCACCACGGGCTTTAAGCATTCCGGTTTTAACTGCATAGCCTTTACCCCGTTGAACATCATTGGCGATGATTATAAAATGAGGGTCATTGCCCACGGTTTTTTTTGTGATTTCAACGGTGTTATCAGTGCTTTTTTCAATAACTAAGATGATTTCAATACTGCTGCCAAATGAAGCAAAAAAACTTTTCAGATCTTTGAGACTTCGAGCAATGCGTTTTGATTCATTATACGCGGGTATCACCAATGAAAGAAACGGTGCGCCAGGTTGTTGATTTTCATTCATATAACACCCTTTAAGATGAGGCCTGTTTGTGCCATGATCTTTTCATGGTATCTGAGGAAACGCATAAAAAAAAGCAAGATTGGGCTTTATGGACGATCTTGGCCATTGCAGTACTCCTTCGCTTTCTCTTTTTGGCGATTAAACCCCCTCATTTCGATGAAGGGATCAACGGCTGGTTCGTTGATCAGCTCATTGCACATGGTTTTTACAAATATGATCCTACCAATTACCATGGACCTTTTCATTTTTATGTAATGTATGTTTTTAAACTTCTTATGGGCCGAAATCTTTGGGCTTTAAGAATTTCTGCTTCTTTATTTGGAGTAGCAGCAGTTTATCTCATGATTCTCTTAAGGCCTTATATTGGTCGTTTCACTGCAAATAGTGCAGCACTTTTTATGGCTGTTTCGCCGGGCATGGTTTTTTACTCAAGATATGCGATTCATGAATCAGAGCTTTTGTTTTTTTCACTTCTAGCTCTATTAGGTTTTTTACGTAATCAAACAAAAAATGATCGCACTTCACTTTGGCAAATAGCTTTGGGTTGTACGGGAATGATTCTGACCAAAGAAACTTTTATTGTACATATTGGTACATTTTTTATCGCATGGGGTTGTCTCAAGATATACGAGAGATTTTCACCATCAACAGATATGACTCATAAACCACAGCCTAGTTACCATGTGCATGATATTTGGATTGTCACTTTTGTGAGCGCATTTTTAATTGTAATTTTTTACACCGGATTTTTTAGGAACCCTCAGGGTGTGAACGACCTTTTTCATAGTTTTATGCCATGGTATAAGACAGGTGCAAAAGGAAATGGCCATGACAAACCACTTTGGTATTGGGTAACACTTTTTACGCGTTATGAATGGATGGCTCTTGTTGGGCTCCTTTATCTTCCTCGGTTTTTATTTAAATCATCAAGGTGGCTTCGTTTAATCAGCATTTACGGTTTTGGATGTTTTCTTGCTTACAGTATTATTAATTACAAAACACCCTGGTGCATCATTGAAATTATTTGGCCCTTTTTAATTTTAGCAGCAAGTTTATTATCCGATTTTGCGCGCCATACAAAGCGCGCCCTCCATATTGCACTTGTAGCGGTAATTACTTTTAGCATGTTAAGTACAGCCCGTTCTATCGAGCTAAATTTTTTCAAATACGCTGATGCAACAGAGCCCTACGTTTATGTTCAAACGTATCCTGATATTATGAATATCTTAGCTAAACTTGATGCTGTGGTTACTAAATCACCTAAGCACCGTGACTCACGCATTGTATTATTGCTTGATAGTGATTGGCCACTACCCTGGCTCTTAGGTGATTATACAAAAGCAGAATATTATGGCACAAAATTGCCAAACAACGCTGATGGTATTTTGATCTTGGTAGATGGAAATCGTCGTCTGCTTTTTGAACAAAAAATCACAAAAGAATATTTCGCCCAACCATTTATGCTTAGAAATTCAAAAGGTGAGTGTTACGCCTATTTCGACACCGAAGTGTTCAAAGATTTCTTTGACGAAAAAACGATGCGGGTAAAACCCCAAGCACAGATTAAACCCAAGCCGGGTCAGGGCTTAGTTGCAAGTTACTATTCAACTGCTGATTGGTCAGGGGCGGTTGTGGCGACAAAAACTGTTGGGAATATTGATTTTAGCTGGAGTAATAACCAGCGCACAATGCCAGCACCCTTTGGTATTATTTTTACTGGTGAAATATTTATTCCTAAAAATCTAAGCGTTGAATTTTTTCTCACAAGTGATGACGGAAGTGATCTCTGGATTGACGATGTTAATGTCATTTCGAATTTAGGTGCGCACCCTACAAAAACTGTAAGTAAAACTGTTTTCTTAAAACAGGGTTGGCGAAAACTACAACTGCGTTATAACGATTACGGTGGCGAAATGATGGGGCAACTTAGATGGAGAAACTCATCTGACCAAGAAGAAATTGTACCTGTTTCTTCATTTAGAATAAAGTCGGTTACGAAGTGATCTTACTCACAGCAGCTCTTTTATTTTTTTCTATCTCGATTACAGTTTGTTTTTTTCTTTGTATGTTTGTGGGTAAACTTACAACACTTGTATGCATTACTTCATTTATTTGTGGTGCCGTCGTTAGTGCTTGTTTTCTTCGCAAACAGAAAATTAAATTCAACAGAGAAAAATACGGGACTTTTGAATTTTTAATTATTTTCTTTTTCATTTTGTTTTGTTCTCGACAATTTTTATGGATATTTTTTGAAGACAGTAATAAATTTTTCAGCCTCAATGGTAACAATCTCGGCGATCTTCCACTTCATCTTACTTACATTCAAAATTTCGTAAAAGGTGCAAGTTTTTGGCCCATGAATCCAATCTACAGTGCTGAACAACTGCATTACCCGTATGGGGTTGATCTTTTAACGGCCATGTTTGTGAAGCTAAATGTGCCACAAGAAATTATCTTTCCATTGATGGGTATGGGGGCAACATTTTTAACCATGCAAGCCCTTTTATGTGGGGTAAAGGTTTTGCTCTGGCTTCTTTTTTATTTTCTGGTGGCCTGGCAAGTCTTGAGTTTTTCTCAACAGGTGTGGTGAGAGATTATTTGGGTTCCATGGCATGGAAAAATATAATTTTGACTTTGTTTGTGCCCCAGCGTGGATTTTTATTAGCATTTTCCATAGGTCTTGTTTTGCTCTGGAGTTGGAGACGTAGATTTTTGTCTCACGAGATTACTTTGCCTCGTTGGGTGGAGGGCCTTTTATGGGGGGCTTTGCCATTAATCCATTTTCATACGTTTTTATTTATGTCAGTGATTTTTGCAATTTGGTCAATCGCACAAAAAAAAATCAAAGAGGCTGTACCTATTTTTCTTTGGGCTGTGATTCCAGCTACTGTTACTACACTTTGTTTGACTGATTTTTTTCGGCACTCAGGGCTGATCTGGATCAAACCAGGTTGGATGATTGGTGAACAAAACTTTTTGTACTTTTTTATTCAAAATTATGGGCTTTTTATTCCTTTGGTTTTATTTGCAGCATACAGGGTTGTTAAGAGTAAAAACCGTGAGTATTTTTTAATGCTCGTCCCTGCAATGATTATATATTTAATTTTACTCTTTGTGATGTTTGCCCCATGGGAGTGGGACAACACTAAACTCATGGTTTGGTGTTACTTGTTGGGTTTGCCCGCAATATATGAATTAGTTGTGAAAAAAATTAAAAACTCACTCAAACCCATTTTATATTTTTGGCTGTTTTTCTCAGGTTTTATTTCTTTGGCAAGTTATTTTGGCCAAGCCGTTCGCCCTGTTGAAATACTTTCGCGTAGTGAAGTTGATTCTGTGTGCCAAATGCTAAGAGAAGTTCCAATTCAATCAGTTTTTGCAACTATGCCGACTTATAATCACCCTGTAAGTCTTTGTGGATATAAAATCGTCGCAGGTTACGGGGGGCATCTCTGGAGTCACGGAATTAAGTCATCTCATGTTGAGCAAAAACTCAAAACTCTCATGATGGGTGAAGGCGATTGGCGATCTGCAGCGAAAGAAATCAAGGCGCGTTATCTCTATTGGGGGGCTCGTGAAAAGATTCAATTTAGTGCTTCCACAAAACCCTGGGAGCAAACTAAGCTTAGAATCTCTGAGAATGAATGGGGTCAAATTTACGATTTAGGAGAACAGCCGTGACTAGACATGTAGTTTTATTTTTTTTCGCGTCTCTCATGGCCTCAGGTGCATCTGCATTTGTAAAAACTCAATCAGTGGAGCTTGAAGAATTACCACTTACTGATCGTTGGGCCGCTAAATCAGTTGTCGAAAAACAAAAAAGAATAAAAACTGCAAAAGATCCGGTTATGAAGACTGCCATTGCTGAATCATTGGGTGATTGGCAAGGTTGCGTTTTGGCAGCAAGAAATGTTCCTAAAAAAAGTGTTGTGCGTGATTGGCTTTGGCTCATCGAACTTAATTGTGGTCGTAAACTCACCGAGAGTGAAACTAAAACTAAAGACAATGGTTATGCTGTAGGTGCTCTTCTTGCGAGTTCTATTGCCTCTGTTGAAGCTAACCAGCTTGCATGGCATAACAAACCTTTAGGCTCGAAAATTCAACAAGCCCTAGTATCTGCAAAGTTTGCACTTACTCGTTGGCATAATAAAAATTCTCATTGGAAAGAATTACGTGTTGAACTTCAAAAATTATTTAAAATTGAATTTCTCTTAAATAAAGCTGAAAGAGCTCAACTCTATTTTTTTGCAGGCGAGCTCTTGGTTGCAGAACGTCAATGGGTAGAGGCCCATCGACAATTCGAAAGGTCTAAAGATTTAAATTCAGATAATATTATAGACGGAAAAATTAAAAGTATTTTGCCCATGTTGCCTCCAAGTTTTAGAGCACAGCTAGAAGAAAAAGCAAAAGCACTGGCGACTACGGAGGCCGCCAATTTAGCACAAGCTGTTCAGCCATCAGGAGAGGAGTTTGAGTTTTTTAATCAAGCCCAATCAAATTTGGCTCGTAATGATGTCGTTGGGGCGGTTGAAGCCATGGCAAATCTCATTAGAAAATTTCCTTTGGGCATTAAATCTAAATGGGCTCAGGATAAAATATTTGAATTGCTTATTGCTGAAACTGAAAAGAGTCGAGGGCCTCAGGGAACTTCAGTATTAAAGAAGAAAATACATTCAGAGATGTTGAATTTTGATTCAGACAGACAAGCTGATTGGGGTAAAACACTTTTTGACATGCAAGCTTACGCAGATGCTGCCCCGTTATTGAAAAAATCTGCTGACCAAATTTCAAGTTCCGTGCGTGCCTCAAGAATTTATTATCTCGCTGCTCGTAGTTATCAGTTAAGTGGTGCCTATGGTGATGCTAAAAAAATATATCAACTTTTGATTCGTAATTATCCTACTGCCACAGAGATTCCTGATGCTGCTATTCAATGGGGGCTCATCAACTACAATGAAAACGACCCTTCTGAAGCAATCACTCACCTTGAAATTGCAAGATCACGAAAATTGACAAGCCAACAAGATCTCGTTTCACTTTTTTGGCTCTATCAAAGTTATAAGGCAAAAAACGCCGAGCAAGAAATGATCAAAGCCGCAAAAGAACTTGTTGCACGTTTTCATCTGACTTATTACGGATTGATCGCTCATAACGAACTTCAAAAAAAATTCCCTGAATATGAAGTCACAAAACCAAAGTCAGCAAAGGTTAATTTTTCATCGAGTGAAAATTTCGCACTTGAAAGGGCTCGGGCCTTATTGAGTGCTGGTATGTTAGATGCTGCCTCAGAAGAATTAAGTGTTTTTTCAACGAGAGTACTTTCAAATGATGAAGGTCAATATTTAGCTAATTATTATGCGCAAGCTCTTAATTATCCCAAGAGCTTTGGTATGCTGACAGGCATTTTAGATGTAGATCCGATACGTCGAACTCAATACGTAGTTCATCAAATATTTCCAAAAGAATTTTGGGATTTAGTAAGCGATGATAAAAAACGTTCAGGTGTTGATCCTTTTTTACTCTTGTCTATCATGAAACAAGAAAGTGCTTTTAATTTCAATGCTGTGAGCCGTAGTGGTGCTATGGGGCTTTTGCAAATGATTCCGCCAACGGCTGAAGAGGTAAAAAAAGAATTGGGTTTGAAAGTTGATATCTCAAAAGAACTTTTTGATCCTGCGACGAACGTCCGTTTTTGTGCTCATTACTATGCGATGCTTTTAAAGCGCTATGGGGGCTCAATTCCATTAGCACTTGCAGCATATAACGCAGGGCCAACGCGGATTTCACTGTTTGTTACATCCCAAGGTCAAATTAAAGACACTTGGGTTGATGAAATGCCCTGGGCTGAAACTTCTTTTTATGTGAAATCTATTTTGAAAAATTATTTAATGTATCGAATGCTCTATGGCGGGCTCACGCAAATGCCAACACCACCTTGGGCGAGTGGTCCAACGTCTAGCGCAAAATAGTTTTGTTCTAAACTTGCTCAGTTGCAAGTTTCATAAATCTTCTCTAGTGTGTAAAATCAATTATCATCAAGTAATGTCTCTCTAATTTTAAAAACGGAGAAATAATGCAACGAACTTTAACACTACTCACAATGACTTTATTTTTGGTAACAGGTTGCGCAAGTAAGAATGTTATCCCCAATCCAGATGGCAGTTCTGCAACAGTTGAAGAAGCTGCAGAGAATAAAGTAATTCAAAAGCTTCCCACCACCAAAACAGATTTGGGTGCAACTGATTCTATTGATAAAATTGACGTAACTTTTAATGAAGAAACAGAAAAATGGGTTGAATATTTTCAAGGCCGTGGGCGTGGTCATTTTGAGCGCTACATGGAACGTTCAACTAAATATATCCCCATGATGAAAAAAATATTGCGTGAAAATGGTGTGCCTGAAGATCTCATTTATATCGCAATGATTGAGTCGGGTTTCACAGGAAAAATTAAAAGCCGTGCTAAAGCAGTTGGCTATTGGCAGTTTATGCCAGGCACTGGGAAACACTACGGCTTAAAAGCAAATAGTCTTATGGATGAACGCTGGGATCCTGTTCGTAGCACTGAAGCAGCTGCAGCGTATTTTAAAGGGCTTTATAATCTTTTTGGTTCATGGTTTTTGGCCATCGCAAGTTACAATGTCGGCGAGAATAGAATTAAATCTCTTGTCATGAAAAACTACACACGAGATTTTTGGGAATTAGCAAAGCGTAAACAACTTCCTAATGAAACTATTCACTATGTTCCAAAGTTTTTAGCAGCAAGACAAATTGCTCTTGAACCTGAAAAATATGGATTCATGGGTCTCGACTATAAAAGCCCCATGGTTTTTGATGTGATCACCGCAAAAGACCCTGTTGACATGAAAGCTTTAGCAAAAGCGATGCGTATCGAGTACGACGAAATTAAAGATCTTAATCCTGCATACAAAACGCAATACATCCCTGTCATTGGTGATGTTGCGACTATTCGCGTTCCACAGGGTACTGGCGAAGCCGCAAAAATCGCAGTGAGTGAAGCGATTGTTAAGAATAAACGCTTTTTAGCACAAGCTGAGGCTCCTTCAAAATTGAGTTTTTTAAGATACAAAGTAAGAAGAGGCGATACACTTGATAAAATTGCTGAAACCCATGACACAACCGTTGATGAGCTTTTGAAAGTAAATCGTATTCGCAAAAATAAGGTTAAGCCTGGAATCACTTTAAAAATTCCGACGAGTGCATTTAATATCGATAAAATGCCCCGTGTATTTCATGCGGCAAAGTCTAATAGCCAAAATAAAAATCGCTATGTCCCATCACTCACATACGTCGTTAAACGCGGTGATACCCTGACTCAAATTGCTCGTCGCCATAAAGTAAGTGTAAATGACATTATGAAGAAAAACAGATTGGCACAAAATAAGGTACAACGAGGGCAAAAGCTTGTGATTCCTCGAACTTCGCAAGATAATTCTTAAATGCAAATAAAAGGAAACTTAAGCGTAATTTCAGGAGCATCGCGCGGAATTGGTGCTGCTTTAGCTAAAGAGATGGCTCATCAAGGCGGTCGTATTGTGATCTTGGCGCGAAGTCTCAGTGATCTTGAAAAAGTCGCTGGAGAAATAAAATCTAAAGCTTTGTCTTCAAATTTACCGGCTCCGGCGATTTACATTTATGCAGTCGATCTCTCAGATGCAAAAGCTACAGAAGTAACAGCTCAAAAAATAATAAGTGAAATAGGAGTGCCTGATATTTTGATCAATAACGCAGGTGCCGGAAAATTTCGTTGCATTGATGAAACAACCTCAGACGAAGTAGTTCAGATGATGGCGCTTCCCTATTTTGCGGCGTTTTATCTCACACGTGCTTTTTTGCCAGCAATGCTTTCTAAAAAATCAGGCCACATTGTGAATATGACTTCACCCTCGTCTGTTGTTCCGTTTGCAGGATCAACAGGGTATTCAGCCGCTCGTTGGGCAATGCGCGGTTTTACTGAAGCTCTTCGAGGCGATTTAAGGGGCACTGGAATTCGCGTTACACTTGCTATGCCCGGTAAAGTTGATAGCTCCTATTGGGAGGCAAATTCTGGGAGTGAAGATCGAGTACCGAGTATTTCAAAGCTGATTCCCACTCTCACAGAAGAAAAAACAGCGAAGATAATCGCGCGAGGTATTGAGTGGAATTGTCGTGAAATCATCGCACCATTTATGGTTCAAGTTTTTTATGTTTTGTATCGATTGTTTCCAAGGTTTGTTACTTATCTTGTTCATTCCACAGGGTGGAAACATCCTTCAACGAGATAAATCTAGCGCGCAGATTTAGTTGATAAATAAGCGTGGTGCATTCCTAAGCGCGGGTCATAAAATAATCCAAAGTATCCTTTAAAGAAATTGCGAGCAGGTGGGAGCTTAATGCGCTTATGAACTTTCCAGGTTGCATAATCGTACACAATAATTTGATTAAGCCCTCGGTGACATGAATAAATATATTTTTTATCGGGGCTAAGTAGTAATCCGTAACTTCCGTCAAGTAAACTCCCGCGAGAAACTCTTAAGGCTCTAATGAGAGCGTGAAAATTTCCGAACATATGAATTCTCGTAAAGGCTTCAAGTAAATTCATCCAGGCTGCGCGAAAAATTCCTGGGTGAAAAAGGGCGTAGAGCCAGCCCACTCTTTCTTCGATGTGTTTAACCTTATAGGTTTTAAATTCAGCGATAGTGATAGTGCTTGAAGCGCAGCTGTTATAAATTACTGTGTCGTTCTCATCACCGATGACAACCACGTCTGATGTGAGATGACTTGGTAGATTTGCAGCAATTACTATTTTTTTAAGTTCTTTACCCGTGCGACCATCGATCTTCCAAATGAAGTTTTTACGATAACCGATTGAAAAATTATTAAAATCAAAAGGAATATTACCGATTCCGGGTTGCGGGTCATAACATTCTGAAACTGCGTAAATAAGATCTTCTGTTGGATGTGTGCTGAAGTGCCAAGCAGTATCATCGATATGAACGATCTTTACTTTTTTAGCGTCATCTTTTTCTTGAAGATCAAATATTCCAAATTGTCTTGCCCAACCTTTATTGCAAGTATCCATGATTCCATAAAAAAGATAACGACCACTTGGCGAGAGTTTTATAGCGTGAGGCAAGCTGCAGCCATGTTCACCTAAATCTTCGGGGCTTTCTAAATCATCAAGATTAAATTTATAAAAATGGCCTCTTACAGCTGTGATAAAAACTTTTTCTTGAATAAACACAACATGGGTTTGGCTCTCGTAAGTAACTTCTATGGGGCCAAAGTTTGAAGTAGAAAATCTTTTAATTTCTTCTAATGTTTGAGTGTCAAAAAATATTCCACAACGAGCCACACCACCTAAAAACCCAATAGTACCTTCTTTATTTATTTGAACAGCATGAGCACCTGCGACACCGTCAAAGAATTTAATTTTAGTTTCATGTGTATCATCTGAAAAGTTGCGCACACGAAGTACTCCAGCGGGGCCTTCCCAGCCATTGAGAACGGGGCCATCGAGAGCTACAAATATATCAAATTTTTCTGAATTCATTTTCAGCTCCCCGGCACTTTTGCTTTTTAAGCGTGTGATAATAATTCTCACAGACGCAGCAATCAAAAGCAAGACCAGGGCATGACGCAGTATTGTTGAATTTAGGCGAAAAAAAACGACGGTTCATAAGTCCGTCGTTAAAATATTTCAGCTCGCTACCCAGGCACATCAAATGTCATCCCGAATAGGTTGGCTGAATTAGTGTTGTGGCCTCAAGATGTTTATCCATCGGACAGCCTCCACGGTTCGTGTGGCGGTCTGTTTCTCCCTTTGGTAACCTGGCAAGCAAGTGAGTGATTTCACGTAGCCCCATGGTTTTGCGTCCCGGCCTTTCGGCTAAGTTTGCCTTTTTCAAAGAGGCACAAGCAACGTATTCAATTTTCGGGTTTCTTACATCGGCTCTGCTCCTGCTAAGGTTCAACTTCAGTTATAACTCTATAATAGCGCATCGCAGTAAAAATTACAATAGGGGCCAAGTTGGCAAGATCCTTGCAGAATTTAGAGTATAAGGGATAATAGTCAATGAGAGGGGTTTAAATGCCTAAGTTTTTGACAGTCGCTTTAATGGTGGTCGGTTTTTGCCTGATTTTAGGCTTTCAAAACTGTGCTCCAGCTCCACAAGAAGACGGTGCAAGTCGTTCTGCATTACCTAAAACCGAGATTACAGCCACTGTAGTTAAGCCCTTAAACCTTGATGGTTGCCGTGTTCTTTTATGCGCACAAGATAATGTTGAAGGTGGGCAAAAATGCTTCATTCCTTTAAAGATGGATTCTCGTTATATCGTCGAAGGCAATGTTGTGAAAGTTAAAGGAAAACAAAATTTCGATGCTGTTTCAACTTGTATGGCTGGAGATATTTTTGAAGTTCAAGAAGTTGAACTTCTCTCTGGTTCGATGAACAATATTCCAGGGTCTTCTCCCGCGCCTTTTGCCACTCCATAATAATTTACTCTACTAACGTCGAGAAAAGTCACATTTAAATTGTCAACTAATGTCTAGAACTGAAGCTCAGCTTAGACTTTAGGTTGATTCCAATTCTGTATCCTGTTGAGCTAATAGACGGGGAACATCACAAAAAAACCAGGGATGGGAAATGAAAATAAGATTTTTCACTTCAATGTTTTTCGCAAGTTTGACTTTTGCAATTTTAATTTACAATGTTGGTTGTGAAGATAGAGAAACAGTCGGAAAAGCTCCGACGGGGCATGTTTATTTAACTTGGCAATCTGAAGATACAAGTCGAACGATCACAGTAAATGTACATTCAGATCTAACATCATCTGTTGCCACAGTTCATTACGATACAATTTCACATGGTGGCGTTGTTGAAGATTATAAATATAAGACCTCTGGTAACTATAAAGAACTCAAAACGATTAATCGTCGAGTTCATGTTATTGAGCTTAAAAACCTTGAACCAAACACGATCTATTATTTCACCGTAAGTAACGGCACTGCGGGAAATGGTATCGAGAAAAAATTTAAAACAATTCCTGCTGATGATAGTGCACTCACTTTTGTTACGGGTGGAGATATGAATTCTTCTGCTGAAATGACTGAGCTCAATAAACAAGCCGCAAAATATAATCCAGATTTTGCAATGCTAGGTGGAGACATCGCCTATGACGATGGCAATTTGGCAAATGCTAGAAAGTGGGATGAGTTTTTTTCCTCGTGGGATAAAAACATGGTGACCAGAGATGGGTTGATGATTCCTATCGTATTAGCTATTGGCAATCATGAAGTGTTAGGTGGTTATAACGGGACATTCGCGAAAGCTCCTTTTTACTCTACGTATTTTGCTCAAGATTCAAAGTTATCTTACTTCACAAGAAAATTTGGTCGTGACACGATTGTTTACGTTCTTGATACCGGGCATATTGCAAAAGTAAGTGGTGCTCAGACTGATTGGCTTAAAGCCCAGATGTCTAAAAACACCTCAATCCCAAATGAATTTGCTATTTATCATGTGCCTTTGTACCCGAGTGCTCGTGGTTTTAGTGAGCAAACACAAATGATTGATGGAAGAAAATATTGGGTACCATTATTTGACCAATACAAACTTACTACCGCATTTGAAAATCATGATCATGCGTTAAAGCGAACAAAGCTTTTGAAAAATAATTTGCCTGATAAAGACGGAACACTTTATTTAGGTGATGGTTGCTGGGGTAAAACAACACGCACGCCAGACCCCACTCGTTATTATCTTGAGCAGACATCAGCTACACGACATTTTTGGGTGGTTAAGACGTCATCCAAAGGTGCTGTTTTCACAGCAATTGATCAATTGGGTAAACAAAAAGATACTACTCAGTTAGCCCACTAAATCATCACATATTTGTGAGTGATGTGTGAAGTAAGTGGATGCAATGATTTGAAAGTTTTTTGGTATTAACCTTCATTGCCATGTCTACAAGTTCATTACCTGCATAAAACGCAGCCAGTTCATGCCGGGGCATCAAGAATTGCGATTTTACATGGTCTCGTCTTCCTGGTGTTGTTTTAACAATACGCTCAAGCCCTTCAATGGCGCTTTTCGTACCCATTGCTTTTAGTATATTTATCGCATCACTAATATGTCTTTGATACGTACCGGTTTGATTTTTAAGAGAACCATTTTCTAAAGCAATATCTACTAAATGATTCACAATTATCTGGGCCCCATTTTGTGCAATTTCTGCGACAGATGAGTCGGGGTGAGAGATTGCTTTAAGAAAAAATTCAGCTATAGGAAATCTTTCATCGTAATCAGAAAAAATTAACGCATCTAAGTGATAATCAATTGGCGCGCGTGTCCCACGCTCAAAATCTTTAACACTTCTTCCAGCTTTAACCTCTGCAAGTGCTCTGTCATCGATGCGTTTGACGAACATATTATTTAAAGCCCAAATGGCATTAATGCGTCCTTCTTTAGAACTCTGAGGATTATTTAGCTGCTCTACAAGTTTTTCAGGTAATTGGCTTGTTTCATAATCATTTGGATTAGAAAATGGCGACAGATCACCAAGTAAGTAAGCTCTTACTAGTGTTTCAATTTCTCTGATATTTTCAGGGTCTAATTTTTGTGATTCAGCAAATGCTGGTTGAATATTGAGGGCTAAAACAAAGACATAAAATAAAAAAGTTTTCATGTGCACTCCAATAAGAATGAATCATGAAAACTAATTGCATGAGCTGTGCCGTAACCACAATTATATTAGGGGTTTAGCGCTGGGTTTTGATGCTCAATATTTAGCCAATGTGACAATCAACGCTACTCAATCTCGCCTTCAGTATCATTAACAAGAGATTTCAAATCACAACCACTGCCAGTGGAAGGTTCGACCTGTAATTTACAGTGAGTGCTCGTTGATGGACATTTCAGGCGCAAATGTAAATGGTCGTCATGAAGTGAGACAAGCCCCATGCGACGTAAGGTCTCTGTACGCTCAGGTGTCACACCCAATTGAGTGATGTAGCTGCAAAATGCTTTTTTAATGGCCGCATCTACAAAAATTCTACCAACTCGTTTTGTGGCTACTAACTCATTCATCAAATGCCAATTGCGAGCCACATCAAAGTTTGCGGTGATTTTACCATTTTTTACAAATGACTCTTGAAAACCATTTACATGTGGTTCTTGTTCTTGAAGATTTTTTCTTAAGTAAACAATATCTGCATCAAGACCATTTTGGTGGCTGCGGTGACCTCCGACTTGACCGCCACCAAATTGAGCGATGTCAGCAACTTGAAGGCGCTCACTGCTTGGAAATTTTGCTATCATATTTTTTCCTACTGCAGCAATTACTTTGGTGAGAATATCAGTAGCATAGGCGCGATTACGTAAGCGCATGATCTTTAAAAAGCCCGTACCATCGAGGGGTAGCTGACTGGGATGTGTGAGTTTGCCGTCCCAATAAATTCCATAAGCTTGTTCCGGAGTATTGGGGTTCACCTCAATTATTGGGCGTTGCACGTCGGGTTGTGGCGAATCGGGTGATGTTGCAATTCGCGTTTGAAATGATCTCTCTTGAGCACAGGCGGTGAGTGTGAGGATCAAAAGTAAAAGAATAAATGCAGAACGACATCCTTGTGTCCTGAGCAAAGGCTCTCCTTTTTTTAAAGGTCGGTATTATATTCAGTTTTGTTTTGTTCTTAATAAATCTTATTGGACTTTGGTTAATGAAGTAAACCCGTGAAATTTTTTAAAAGAAAATCTAGACGAAGGTGCTGTGATTTTAATTGAGCTTAGAAATTATTTTTTCTGCAGCCCCATCAAAAATTATTTCATCAAATGGTTTTCCAGTTTCTGAAGCTTCACCAATTTTAGTGTTGAATGGAATTTTTGCAAGAATAGGAATATTTTCTTTATCGCAAAATTGATGAAGTTCTCCTGGTTTAAACATCTCACTTTCTTTGTGACAATGGGGGCATTCAAATGAAGACATGTTTTCAATCAAACCTAAGATAGGTGTGTTCACGCGCTTAAACATATCTACACATCGACGCACATCAATCAGTGCCATGTCTTGCGGAGTCGACACAATCACTGCCCCTGAAAGTGGAACTTTTTGTGCTACAGAAAGTTGAACATCACCTGTACCCGGTGGAAGGTCAACAATGAGGTAATCAAGTTCACCCCAATTAATATCCCGAAGAAATTGCTCCATAGCTTTAAAAAGCATGGGGCCACGCCAAATGATGGCACTTTTATCATCAACTAAAAAACCCATGGACATTGTTTTAATGCCGTGACTTACAAGGGGCTCAATTTTTTTATCAGCAGTTATGTTGGGCTGCATATTTGTAAGCCCCATCATTTTTGGAATGCTCGGGCCATAAATATCGGCATCAAGGAGGCCAACAGATTTCCCTTTTTTTAATAACGATAAGGCAAGGTTTGTAGAAACAGTGCTTTTTCCTACTCCACCTTTACCAGCCCCAACGGCTATGATGTGTTTTACTCCATCAATTTTGCGTTGTTGTTCAAATGGACTTGGACCGCCAAAAGGACCTGCCATGGAAACTCCTCTTAATGTTGAATTCTAGAGTGGGGACCATATACAATCAAAGAGTGAGAGCCAATATCTTTTTGATCATCAATGCTGTGATTGTGGGTTATCTGATTTTGAGACTGTTTTTAAACCGAAAATCTCAAAGGCCAACCCCGTTAAAAGACGAAATTGCTCGATTTCGGCATCCAGCGGCGAAAGACCTATTTAGAGAATCTCGAGAAAATTACACAAAAGCCAACCCCCAGGGGCCTAAAGAAGAGAGATCCCTTAACTGTCTTTTTCAATATAATGGTCATACATGGGATGCTTTTGAGGTTTTGGGCATACCCGGTGGCTCAGACCCTGCGGCTTGCCAGCGAGCGCTGCATGATATGCGCAGAAATAGTGAGGCCGCAAAAGAATTTTTAGACTTAGTTGATTTAGCTTTAAAGCAGTATTTTAGTACTTAAATCCCACCCAGTTTTCTTGACTCATTTAGAAGCATCCTGATACATTTTGGCGACTTTTTTATTTAGCGGTTTCAACACTTTAGAAGGATCACTCATGGCCGAAGGTAAGCGTCTTGATGATATGCAAAAACTTGTCTCTCTTTGCAAACGAAGAGGGTTTGTATTTCAAAGTAGCGAAATCTACGGCGGCATTAACGCCTGTTGGGATTATGGTCCGTTAGGAATCGAACTTAAATTAAACGTTAAAAGTGCATGGTGGAATTCAATGACCCGCAGACCAGATATAGAAGGTCTCGATGCAGCTATCTTGATGCACCCGTTAGTTTGGAAAGCATCAGGTCATGTGGATGGTTTTACAGACCCCATGGTTGATTGCAAAAAATGTAAAAACCGATTTCGTGCAGATACAATTACCACAAAAGATTGCCCCAGTTGTAAGGGCGAACTCACTGAACCTAGAAATTTCAATTTAATGTTTAAAACATTTATGGGCCCGGTTGAAGAAGATGCGTCCATTGTTTATTTGCGACCAGAAACTGCCCAGGGCATTTATGTTAACTTTCAAAATGTTCAAGTGGCCTCACGTAAAAAAATTCCTTTTGGAATCGCACAAATTGGAAAAGCTTTTAGAAATGAAATCACGCCTGGGAATTTTATTTTTAGAACCCGCGAATTTGAACAAATGGAAATGCAATATTTCGTAAAACCCGGAACAGACGATCAATGGATGGCCACCTGGAAAGAAAAACGACTCAATTGGTATCTTGATCACGGTTTTGATAAGTCAAAACTTAGATTTCATCAGCATGGCGAGGGTGAGTTAGCCCATTACGCAAAAGCAGCGTTTGATATTCAGTATGAATTTCCCATTGGCTGGCAAGAATTAGAGGGTATCCATAATCGTACTAATTTTGATTTAGGTCGCCATCAAGAATTCTCTAAAAAGAATTTAGAATATTTTGAAGAAGCCACAAAAGAAAAATTCCTACCTTACATCATCGAAACAAGTGCGGGTTGTGATCGAACACTTCTTGCGACTCTTTGTGATGCCTATCGTGAAGAAGGCGAGGGTGATGATTTACGTACGGTTATGAAGTTTCATCCAAAACTTGCTCCAGTAAAAGTGGCTTTTTTGCCGTTGAGTAAAAAAGAAGAACTCTCAGGGCCCACACAGCGACTTCAAGAAGAGTTTGTTGAAGACATGGTTACTCAATATGACGATGCTTCAAGTATTGGTAAGCGTTATCGCAGACAAGATGAAATCGGAACACCCCTTTGCGTGACCATGGATTTCGATACACTTAACGATAAAAAAGTAACTGTTAGGCATCGCGACACCATGGCTCAAGACCGAGTGGATATGACACAGCTTAAAGATTACGTACGCAACAAACTTAAAAATTATTAACGAGAAGCAAAATGGAATTAACACAAAAACCTTCAAAGGTGAACGCGATGGCTGATGCCAGTAAAGCAGTTTTTTATTTTGGAAAAGACGGAGCTGAAGGTAACGCCTCAATGAAAAGCATATTGGGCGGTAAGGGTGCAAATCTCGCTGAAATGATTTCAATTGGGATCCCCGTACCTCCAGGCTTTACGGTGGCAACAACTGTTTGTGGGAAATTCTACGAAGCCGGGAAAAAGCTTCCTGAAACTGTTTGGCAAGATGTACTTAAAAACGTTTCGCGTTTAGAAATTGAATTAAATAAAAAATTTGGTGACGTTAAAAATCCATTACTTTTAAGTGTGCGTTCAGGGGCTAGAGCTTCAATGCCAGGGATGATGGACACCATTTTAAACTTGGGTCTTAACGACGAAACAACTGCTGGTCTTGCTCTAATTTCAAATAATCCACGATTTGCATACGACAGTTACAGGCGATTTATACAAATGTATTCCCACGTTGTTATGAATATGAACGGGAGTATTCTTGATATTGAATTAGAAGATTTAAAAGACGCTAGAAAAATTCAAAATGATACTGATTTGACTGCTGAAGAACTTAAAAAACTCTGTGATTCATTTAAGAAAAAAGTTTTTGAAAATACAGGTAAACGATTTCCTACTGACCCCATTGAACAACTTCGAGGTGCTATATCAGCAGTTTTTGAAAGTTGGAACACACCTCGAGCAATTACATATCGTAAACTTCATGAAATTCCCGAAAGCTGGGGGACAGCCGTAAATGTTCAAGCGATGGTATTTGGCAATCGCGGCGATGATTCTGCTACAGGCGTTGCTTTTACCCGCGACCCCTCAACTGGAGAGAAGAAATTCTTTGGTGAGTTTTTAGTTAATGCCCAAGGTGAAGATGTAGTTGCTGGAATTCGTACGCCCCAATCAATTACTAAAATTGATAGTGAAAAGGCTTCTAAAGATTCGGGTAAAAAGCTTCCCAGCTTAGAAGAGATAATGCCTCAAGCCTATAAGCAGCTCGTTGAGATTTATCATAAACTTGAAAAGCATTATCGAGACATGCAAGACATCGAATTTACAATTGAGCAAAATGTACTCTGGATGCTTCAAACGCGTACTGGTAAAAGATCTGCTGAAGCAGCTGTTCGTATTGCAATTGAAATGCTAGGTGAAAAACTCATTACCGAACAAGAAGCTTTGATGCGTGTTGAGCCTCAACAACTTGATCAACTTTTGCACCCGACACTTGATCCAAAAGCACAGAAAAATCAAATTGCACGGGGTTTACCTGCGAGCCCGGGTGCAGCTTGTGGGCAAATTGTTTTTACCCCTGAAGAGGCTGAAAAGTTTTCAGAAGCAGGCAAAAAATGTATTTTAGTACGCGTTGAAACTTCACCCGAAGACATTCACGGCATGATCGTAGCACAAGGTATTCTTACAAGTCGCGGAGGTATGACAAGTCATGCCGCCGTTGTGGCTCGCGGAATGGGAAAATGCTGTGTAGCCGGGTGCAGTGAAATCGAAGTCGATATAGACCGTCAAGAACTTCATGCCAAAGGCCATGTTTTGAAAAAAGGGGATATCATCACCCTTGATGGTAGTACGGGTGAAGTTTTCTTAGGTGAAGTGAAAACGGTTGAACCTCGTTTAAGTGGTAATTTTGATGCTCTCATGACACTTGCTGATAAATACAGACGCCTTGGTATTGAAGCAAACGCAGATACTCCACACGATGCTCGAGTTGCCCGAAAATTTGGAGCCGAAGGCATCGGATTATGTCGAACTGAGCATATGTTTTTTGATGCTGAAAGAATTGATGCTGTTCGTGAAATGATTGTGGCTGAAAATAAAGCTGATCGTGAAAAAGCCCTGGCAAAACTTTTACCCATGCAGCGAAGCGATTTTATACAGCTTTTTGAAGAAATGAAGGGTTTTCCTGTAACTATTAGACTACTTGATCCGCCGCTCCATGAATTTGTGCCCCAAGCTGATGCTGAGATAGAAGTTTTAGCTGACAAATTAGGTGTTGAGCTTGGTCGATTAAAAAGCAAAGTAAAATCACTCCATGAGTTTAATCCCATGCTCGGTCATCGTGGATGCCGATTGGCTGTAACGTATCCTGAAATTTATGCGATGCAGGCAAGGGCTATTGCTGAGGCAGCTGCTGAGCTTGAATTAAAAAAAGGTTTTACTATTATTCCTGAAATCATGATTCCTTTGATCAATACTGCAAAAGAATTTCACATGATGCGCCAATTGGTTGAGACTGAAGTTAACAAAGTAAAAAAGCAAACAGGTGCTCAATTTAAATATTTGGTCGGAACCATGATAGAGCTTCCAAGAGCTGCTCTCACGGCTGATGAGATAGCAATTGAAGCTGATTTTTTTAGCTTCGGCACCAATGATCTCACACAAACCACCCTTGGACTTTCTCGTGACGATGCTGGTAAATTCTTAGGAAACTATGTACAAGCTGGTCTCTTTGAGAAAGATCCCTTTGTAAGCATTGATCAACGCGGAGTAGGGCAACTTGTTAAATTAGCTGTTGATTTAGGCAGAAAATCGAAGCCTAATCTCAAAGTAGGGGTATGCGGCGAGCACGGCGGAGACCCGGCGAGTGTTGAGTTTTTTCATCGCGCTGGTCTTGATTATGTAAGTTGCTCACCGTATCGAGTGCCAATCGCACGTTTAGCAGCGGCTAGAGCGGCGATTCAAAAATAAAAACTTAATCTTTTGGGGATGCAAAATTGAAAATAAAACGACTGGAACTTATCGGTTTTAAGAGTTTCAAAGACCGAACTGTCATCAATTTCGATTCTGGAATCACTGGTATTGTCGGCCCTAACGGGTGTGGCAAATCCAACATCGTTGACGCTCTTACTTGGGTCATGGGTGAGCAAAGTGCAAAGCATTTGCGTGGTGCTTCAATGGAAGATGTCATCTTTAATGGTAGTGAGAACTTCTCGCCATTAGGAATGGCTGAGGTTTCATTGACCCTCGAAAATGACGGCGGACCATTTCCTGCTAAGTGGGCGAAATTTTCAGAGATCATGATCACGCGTCGCTTACATCGTTCAGGCGAGAGCGAATACTTTATCAACAAAGAACCAAGCCGACTTAAAGACATCGTAGATATTTTCATGGATACAGGCGCAGGTTCTAAAGGCTTCTCTATTGTTGAGCAAGGTCAAATCGGTAAAATCATCACCGCTAAACCTGAAGATAGAAGAACCCTCATTGAAGAAGCCGCAGGGATCACAAAATTCAAAGTAAGAAAACGCGAATCACAAAGAAAATTAGAAAGTACTGAGCAAAATCTTGTACGTCTTAATGACATCATCGGCGAATTGCGTCGACAGTTAGATAGTCTGCAACGTCAAGCTAAGCGTGCGGAGCGGTATAAAGAATTAAAAAATCAAGTTCAAGATCTAGATCTCTGGATTAGTTCTAAAAAGTATCAAGAAATTCAAACTGAAATTCAAAAACTTACCGCACTCATTACTGAAAAACAAATGGGTGAAGAATCAAGTAAAGCTCAATATGCAACTGCCATGGCAGAACTTCAGAGCATTAAGCTTGAGCTCTTAGAACTAGAACGCAAAGTTACCAGTGAGCAAGGTCAGCATTTTGAATTGCAAAGCCAAGCTCAGCGCAAAGAATCTGCTATTAATATGCTCCAACTTGAGATCGACACCACCAAGCGCAATGAAGAAATGGCCGGAACCTTAAAATCTGAAATTACAGCTCGTCGTGATATTCTCAGACGCGATGTTGATCATGTGGCTTCACAATTAGATCTTTCAGAACAAGAACTCACACATTTAAATCAAGTATCTATCGAAAGAAGTGAAATTTCAGCCCTCCAAGTTTTAAAAGCTCGCGAGACCGATGAAAAGCTTACCCAAACACGTCGTGATTTTATGTCTGTGGCGCAAGGTCTTACAACTGTTGAAGTTAAGATATCCAACTACACTGCACAAGAAATTGATTTGTCAAAACGTTTTGGTGATGCTCAAGCGGTTCATTCAGAATTGCAAAACAAGCGCTTAGAATTTGAAGAACATCGCAAAAAAGCTTACAACGCGATGGAAAATCAAAGACAGATGCAATTAAACATCATGAAAGATGTGCAAAATTTTGAAGAGAATCTTAATACTCTTAAAGCAGATGCTTCAACGAAGCGTGTAGATTTAGAAAACTTCAAAGACGAACATAATAAAGTTATTAGTCGCCTCTATGGATTAGAAACTCTTAATGCCAATTTTGAAGGTCTTCAAGAAGGTGTTAAGCACGTCATGACGTGGCAGCGCGAACGTTTACAACCACTTGCTAGTGGTGGGTTTGAGCTTGTAGCTGATGTTGTAGAAGTTCCTAAAGATTACGAACTTGCCATGGAAGCTGCATTGGGTAAGCGTTTACAGAGTATTCTTGCTCCGAGTAGTGAGGGTGCCGTAAGTGCTGTTGGGCTTTTAAAAGAGCGAAAAGCTGGGCGATCAAGTTTTATCAATTCTGATTTGATGCAAACCAAAAGTGCTGATGACGAGAGCGGGTTTTCAGTCGGCTCACTTCAAGATCTTGCAAATGATATTCAAACAGAGCCAGGTGTTCGTGGGCTACTTAAAGAACTTGTGCGATGCCCCGAACAACATAAAAAAGCTTTGGTTCATATTTTAGAAGGCGTTGTAGTTGTTGATGATATTCAAGCAGCACTTCGTTTACGAGCTGGTTTTAAAAATCATACATTCGTGACACTTGAGGGTGACGTACTTGAAGTTGATGGAACCCTTACAGGTGGTAGCAGCGATAGTGCAGACTCAGGTCTTCTCAGACAAAAACGTGAGATAAAAGAGCTCTCATCACAAAGAGATGAAGCTTCAGGAAAACTCGCTTTAGCTGTAGCAATTCTTGAAAAACTTGATGCGCAAGTGGCTCGTGTTGCAAAAGATCTCGAAGCTGCTCAAAAACAAAGCTTTGAACAAGAAATTTTAATTTTAGATCTTAAAAAAGATATGGAACGCTCTGAAGCTGAATTTAAAAATGCTGAAGAAGCTTTGAAGCGTCAAAATCGTGAAGTAGAAAATCTCAGCGGCCAACTCGAGTCGGTTAAACAACAACTCGAATTAGCTCAAAAATCTTTAGAAGATTTATCTACCCAAAAAGCTCATCTTGAATCAGCAAGTCAGACTTTAGAATCTGAACTTACCCACTTAAGGGCTGATCTTGATCGACTGAGCCTAGAAGCTACCGAAGCTCAAATCAGAGCTGCGACCAAAGCTCAATCAGTTGAAAGTTTTAAACAACAAAGTGCACGTTTAGAGCAAAATTTAAGTGAAGCTGAAATGCAAATTGCACGCATGGCAGAAGACAGTAGTAAAAATGTTGAAAGCATTCAAACCCATGCGCTTCAACTTGAAGAAGCAAAAAGTGACTTTAATAAACTACTTGATCAAGTGCGTGTGGCTGAAGAATCATTAAAAGCTGCACGAGAACAATTTGAACAAATGTCTGCTCGAGTGCGTGAACTTGAGATGCAAACATCTATCTTACAAAGTCAGAACAACACCCTTTCTCATGAGATGGGTGATGCACAATTAAAACTTTCGCAAGCTGGGCTTAATGAAAAGTATTTATCTGATCAATTACTAGAACGTTACATGGTTAATATAAGTGAAATGCTTGATCAATTTGCCAATCGTGAAGGTGATTTAATACAAGCGCAAACTGATCTTGATGATTTACGGGATAAACTTAAAAAAATCGGTGAAGTTAATCTCACAGCAATTCAAGAGTATGAAGAACTCACCCAGCGCTATGAGTTTTTAACCAAACAACAACAAGATCTATTAAGTGCTATGGATAGTTTGCGTAAGGTTATTGATCGTATAAATCGTATTTGTAATCGTCGCTTCAGAGATACCTTTGAAGCTGTTAACGAGAGATTTAAAAAGGTTTTCCCCGTACTTTTTGGCGGTGGTGAAGCTCAGTTAATTCTTGTTGAAAATGCAGATAACCCAGGCGAGCCAGGTGTTGAAATCATGGCACGTCCCCCGGGCAAAAAGCTTCAAAGTGTAACACTGCTTTCGGGTGGTGAAAAAGCACTTACAGCTGTAAGTCTTATTTTTGCAATATTCTTATATAAGCCATCACCTTTTTGTCTACTTGATGAGGTTGATGCGCCACTTGATGACGCCAACGTTTATCGTTTTAACGACCTTGTTCGTGAAATGGCTAAGCGCAGTCAGGTCATCTTGGTTACACATAACAAACACACCATGGAGATCAACAACACCCTTTATGGTGTGACCATGGAAGATCCTGGTGTTTCAAAGATGGTTTCTGTTCAGCTAAATGCCTGATAATTTTTTGAATTAAAAATAAATGGGGCCAATCTTTTGAGATTAGCCCCATTGTAAAACCTTTTATTTTAGAAATACTTATCTAAAACCAAAAACTGGTGGAAGCACATCGCAAGCAGCGCCGCTGCCATCAATTTTGTTATCAAAATTAACAACAAACGTAGCTGATCGAGTGCCGGCTACTGTAAATGCGCCATTAAGCGTAAAACCATTAACACTAGGAGATGGGATTGGTTGATCAAATGCACTTCCACCACCACCGCCAGCATTTGTTGATGTTGTGCTTAAGAATAATAAAACCTTATCATCAATGGGGGCAGCTGTTGTGCCTGTGCATGCTCTACTGGTACCAAACACGCCATTTGAAATGGGTGTATAGGTTCCGCCACCAGCGCGACAAACATCTAAAGTGTATGTCGTGCCAGCTACACAAACGCCGTCTGTTACGTTAGGTACAAAGCGAATGACATCACTCATTTGCATAATTACACAGGGGTAAGTTCCATCAGCAACGTCACCGCCGCCAAGACTTGAACCGTTTTTAAAATCAAATTCTTTTCCACCCGGGTACGTCATAACAAGGGTTGGGTTTGAGCAGTCAGCATTTTTTGAAACGCCAAGAGCGTAGATTTTCATGATAACGTTTCTTGGGTTTGATACTGCGAACGCCTGAGTGCTTATGAGTATTACAGCAATTACTAAAATTAAATTTTTCATTAGATTCTCCTTCATGATCCAGCGCCAAAAAAGCTAACATTTCCACCAGCGCCGAAACCACCTGTTTGACCGCAAGCAATTAAGGCGAGTGCAGCTAGTGCTGCGAGTGCTACAACCAATACTAATAATTTACCTTTTTTCATGAGTGTCTCCTTTTAATTAATTTGTTTATAAGTGATATGAAACGCCAAGAGCTAAAGTGATAAAACGCATACGATCTGATGAAATATCTCTATTGCTACCGCCTAGAGTATTGGTGCTGTAATGTACATAGTGAAAAAGTGCATCAGCTGACCAATTATTTTTAAAGTAATAAGAGCTGCCGAGACGAAAACCTAAAGGTTTTGTGAAAGCACTTACTTTATCATCAGCTGATTTTTCACTTTGAGTAAATGTACCTAAAAATTCAATACCCGCTAAAAAATCCCAACGTGTCCAGTGATACGTTGTGCCTACGCCGATAAGATAACCTGTTCCTCTGAGATTAGTGTTTGTGACATCAGCGGGTTTGGTATTTTGACCGACAAAATCATAGGCCACTAATAATTGGGGTGCCCAATTACCAATTTGCCATCCAGGGGCTGCGTTAAGCTCGATGGTATTCATGGTTCTTGAAGCTGTAGATCCAGTGGAACTAGCTCCAGTACCGATACCCCAATTTAACCCACCACCTAAGATAAAACCGTCAGGTCTTTTACCAAATGAATTTTCATCTCCGCTGTTCTCCGATGAAGATGATGATGCGTTTGGTGCATCGGTGGCTTGAGCTCGGGCGTTGTTATTATTCGTACTACAAATTAGACAAACTACTACGGCGAACAAAATTCTACGCTTAATCATAGTTGATTCCTTCCAATTGGTTCCATTTGACAGACAGATTTAAGAATAAGGTTTTCTAGCGACACCAACAAGTCGAGTTGCGATTAATTTTCATTGAACAAGTGGAATACAGACTAGTGAAAAGTCGCGGTTGCCTTTTTAACATTCATCGCGTACGAAGTGTTTATGAATATGAACTTTGATACACAAATTCTTCTTCAAGTAGGCTTAGCTCTTTTTGCGTTTATCGTGGCTATATTTGTTTGGGTCAAAAAGCGCACGATCCAAGGTCGAGGTCCAGAGGTTGAGCTTCAAAAACAAGAATCACCTAGAGATATCAAATCAATATTATCTAAAACACGACAGGCTTTTTCAGACAAGTTTGATGCACTGGTTTTAAGTACTAAAAAAATCGATAGTACTTTTGTTGAGTCATTAGAAGAACTTCTTTACACCAGTGATTTGGGTCCAAAAACAGTTGAAAAATTGCTAGGAGTGGTACGCTCAAAACTTTCTAGGGGCGAATTAGGAGATCTCAAAAGTGTGAAAAAAGCACTTCAAGAAGAAATAAGCCTTATTTTATACTCTGTAGAAAAAGTAAATGATAACCAACAACTTTCTCCTCACATTGTTCTAGTTGTTGGAGTCAATGGAGTTGGTAAAACAACTTCCATCGGAAAACTTGCACATTTTTATGTAAGCAAAGGTAAAAAAGTTCTTATCGTGGCAGGAGATACATTTCGAGCTGCTGCAGGTGCGCAACTTAGTGTATGGAGTGAACGTGCACAAGTAGATTTTTATTCTTCGTCTACGACCGTAGATGCAGCTGCCGTTGCTTATGAAGGCATTCAAAAAGGCCTTTCCCAAAAAGTCGATGTGATAATCGTTGATACAGCTGGAAGATTACACACAAAAGATAATTTGATGGAAGAGCTTAAAAAAATAAAACGAGTCATGGGTAAGGCGCACTTAGAAAGCCCTCACGAAGTCTTGCTCGTCATTGATGCTAATAGTGGTCAAAATGCGATTGTTCAGGCAAAACAATTTAACGACGCCATTGGTGTAACAGGACTCATCGTTACAAAATTAGATGGTACGGCCCGAGGCGGAGTCATTGTCGGTATAGCAGTTGAAGTGGGTATTGGTGTTCAATTTATCGGTGTTGGCGAGAAAATGACAGATCTCAAAATATTTTCATCTAGCGAATACGCCCAAGGTCTCTTGTCAGTTTAAAATTCAAAAAACCAAGCTAAAATCTAGTCCTAACACATAAGATCCAGACTTAAGTCATTACGCAAAAAATCCGAAAAATATTAAGGAGATAACTCTTCATGGCATTGTATCAACATTTGATTCTTCTTTTTGCCGGCATCTGTTTTTTTATGTATGGAATGCAAGTTGCGTCACTTAATCTTCAAATCATAGCCGCTGATCGTGTTCGCTTTTTTATGAGTAAACTCGCTGAGAGACAATTCATCGGAATACTCAGCGGTATCGGGCTCACTGTTCTTTTACAATCGTCTAGTGCAGTTACAGTAATGCTTGTGAATCTTGCAAGTGCAGGTGTAGTTACGCTCACTCAAGTAATGGGTGTAATTATCGGAACCGCTGTTGGCACAACTATCACTGTTCAATTAATTAGTTTTAACGTAACAGCCATTGCCCTTTATATCGTAATCCTTGGATTTCTTATTTTGTTTTTAAGCAAAAGTAAAAAAGCGCAAGAAGTTGGCACCATCATCTTTGGCTTTGGCCTTATTTTTTATGGCCTACTTATGATGGGTGAAGCGGTTAGTGTTGTAAAAGATATTCAAGGCTTTAAAGAATTATTTAAATATCTTAATGAAAATCCACTTGTAGCTTTTGCATTATCAACATTACTTACAGCTTTTGTACATTCAAGTGCGGTAACGATTGGTCTTGCTATGACGCTCGCAACAAATGGTGTTATCACATTGTATGATAGTATGTTTTGGATGTACGGCGCTAATTTAGGAACAACTGCCACAGCTCTGATGGCAAGTCTTGGTGGTAGTTATGCTGGTCGCCAAGTAGCAATTGCGCATTTTTTCTACAAGGCCATAAGTGTACTAGCGATACTTTTTTTCACAACTCCATTTGTGGTATTGGTTTCAGCAACTGCCGGTGATGCCACTCACCAAATCGCAAATGCGCATACAATCTTTAACATCGCATCAGCACTTTTATTTTATCCATTTATTAATTGGGGAGCTCGTTTTATAGAAAAACTTTTTCCAAGGCCACATTCTGAAAAAGAATTTGGCGCAAAATATCTTGATGCAAAATCATTTAGTTCACCACCCATGGCATTTGCAAATGCAATACGAGAGATGCTGCGTATGGCAGATTATGCTCTTGAGATGGTAAGATTATCACCCCAAGCTTTTGAAAAAGATGATCCTGATTTCACAGAAGAATTAAAAAAAATCGATAAGAAAATCGATACACTCAATAAAGAAATCAAACTTTATCTTGTTCGACTTACCGATGAAAAACTCACCGAGATACAAAACGGGCGTGTGGTGAATCTTATTGCCCTTGTGAGTGATATAGAAAATATCGGTGATGTTGTTGATAAAAATATCTTAGCTCTCGCCAAAAAGAAATCAACTTTGAAGGTGACTTTCAGTGAACAGGGTTGGATCGAAGTTAGAGAATTTCATAGACTTGTAGTTGAAAATTTTGAATTAGCAATTAGTGCGTTTAGTCTCAATAACCAAGAACTTGCTGAAAAGGTGATTCGCAATAAACACAATTTGCGTATGCAAGAACAAAAATTGAGAGAAACCCACATTCAACGCCTTTCGCGCAAAATGCAAGACTCAGTTAATACTAGTAACATCCATATGGATTTGCTTTCGGCATTACGACGAGTAAATAGCTATGCATGTAATCTTGTTTATCCCGTCTTAAATGCTCACGCCAAGGGTTTGTTTCCTCCTGACGATACTAACGGTTCTAAGGATTCATTTTAATTCCAATAATGCAAACTCTACTAAAGTACAGCTCATATAAAGCCGAATAGAATACTGGACGGCGCTAATATGAAATTTCAAAGAGCACTAACAAAATCAAAACAAATACTCTGTGGAATTTTTTTATTCACACTTATTTTTGTGAGCTTTCAAAATTCTGGTTCTCCGCAAAATTTAAAATACATTGGTTATTATTGGGCGCATTCAGACCATCTTGGTCATTACATGAACGAAGTCACGCCCTACACGAATGTCATGTTTATGGGCACGGGCGGTTCTAATTTATTGAGTGATTCTATCAAAGCAAAAAGTAAAGGCATGAAGGTTATTATCAATACCACTGATTGTTTAATTAATGATGATCGGGTGTTTGTCAATGGGGTGTATGTGAGTGGATCCATTCACGCCAAATCAGATGCTCAGCGAGCCCTCATTTGGAATACTCCAAACTGTAAACCTCTTTATAAAGAGCTTATGGAAAAATCAGATGTATTTGCATTTTACCTTTTGGATGAAGCGTACTCACATTTAGTAAAGCATCATTATTTCAAAGATCAAAGTGAAGAAAAGAATCAAAGTCATGTTGAGGGTGCTTTTCTTGCTTCCAAATCTGACCTTGAAGAAATGATTCGTTTCTTAAAAAGTGAATTACCACCTGGCGCAAAATTTTTAATGACCTCTGGCCCTGCAAAATATCGTTATTCTTACGGATTTGACTTTGATTATAGATTTGGGGAAGACTTCGATCAACCACCCGCTGGCGTAGATTATTATTCTTTAAGTTGTTACGACTATAGCACTGATGGTTCTGATAGAGATTATTGGTATCGTTTTTGTGAAGATAAATACAATAAACTAGCTAATATTTTTAACGGTGAAATTTTAATGACGGTTGATTCTTATAATCATCACCCAGCTTCAGGTGTCGCGCCAAGTAGAGATCAACAAACTAAATGGGCTGCCATTGCAAAACGTTTACCAAAAAATGTCGGAATTTTATGGTTTCTCTATGCTAGTCCAAGCCAGATTCTCGATGGAATCACGCCCGGAGGCGGGGCTCGAAGTTTTCCTGACGCAATTAACTATCATCAAGAATTAGGAAGAGAAATATCTTGTGCGCAAGCGATCCAGGCAAGTGCAGATCGACGAAGTGTGTGTGGAAATAACAATGTCTTATACATAAACGCAGATGCGGCCAAATGTGCTGGTGTAGATTTTAGTTATGTTGAAGGTCATCTTGATGGGCTCGATGCTGAAGGCAATATTATCGGTTGGGTTTATGATCAAGATGTGGGAGCTCATCCAGTTAAAGTACATGTTTTTATCGACGGCCCAGGCGTGGGTTCTGCAAAATGGGGTATAGAGGTTCTTGCAAATCAACCACGCTTAGGTGGTGTAGTTCAATTTATCGACCATTACCTGGAGAAGATCTAACTCATCATGGCTTCAAAGTTCCGGTAAGTATAATTCCCACAAGTCTTCGAAATAATCAGAGTCATACTATTTATGCTTACGCAATTGCTGCACCTACGGGGGGTAACAATTGTGGTTTATGGAATTCTCATCGAACAGTCACCTTAGCTCATCCCATTAATAACAGTGAATTTGTAAGTGTGTCTGCAGCTTCCAGTATGACAGCGGGTAGTGTAAATTCTGTGACTGTAGTTATGAAAAATGTTGGTAATGCTGCATGGACAAATACAGATCAATATAAATTAGGTTCTCAAAATCCAGTTGATAATCAAACTTGGGGAATTCACCGAGTTCATTTTTCGGCTGATGAAATCATTGCGCCGGGAGCTACAAAAACATTTAACTTTAATGTAACAGCTCCAAGTACACCGGGAACATATAATTTAAAATGGCAAATGGTTCGTGAAGGTATTGAGTGGTTTGGTCAAAGTAGTACAAATTTATCAATTGTTGTGCAACCAACTCCTTTGCCAACACCTACACCACCAAACATTCCAACTCCTACTCCTACTCCACAGACGTCACCAACACCGAGGGGCACTTCAAGAACACTTGGGTCTTTAGGAATTCTTGAGTTAAGTAAAACTCCACTCAGGCAACGCGCAGGTTGTAATTTATCTGGTGGAGGTAATCCATTTAAGAGTAAACCCACCAAAACAGACAAAGCTGCTAACATGTTATTGTTGGGAATTCCGGTTTTTGTTCTTGGTGGTTTACGTCGGAAAAAATAATTTTATTATCTAGGTTGTTTTCTCGTGTTGCCACTACTAGCACTCTTACGCCAATTTGATTTTCGATTACGATTATTATTATGTGGTCGGCTTTGCTTACTCTCAATAGCAGCTTTAGCTTTGCCTTTTGATAAAATCCTTGAATTTTCAATTTCATCAGAGTGGTAGGGCTGGCCTCGTTCAACTGGAATAGGTTGAGCAATTAATTTTTCGATATCGCGAATAAATGATCGTTCCTCAGCATCACAAAATGAGATCGCGATTCCTTTTGTTCCAGCTCTAGCTGTTCTCCCTATGCGATGAACATAGCTTTCAGAAATATTTGGAACTTCAAAATTAATAACATGAGTGATGTCGTCAATATCTATGCCGCGAGCAGCGATGTCTGTAGCGACAAGTACTCGAATGCGCCCAGAGCGAAAATCTTCAAGTGCACCCTGTCTTGCTGATTGAGATTTATTTCCGTGAATAGCTGAACTTTTAATGCCTATGCGAGCTAGTACTTCAGATACTTTATTGGCAGTATGTTTTGTGCGTGTAAATACAATCACGCGGCTTACGGCCGTGTCTTTAAGGACATGCTTTAAAAGATCTTTCTTTTTTTCACGTGGCACATACATCACTGATTGCTGAATGAGTTCAACAGTACTTGAAACAGGTGTTACTTCGACAAAAACTGGATTTCTTAATATAGTGTCAGCTAATTTTTTAATATCCGGGGGCATTGTTGCAGAGAAAAATAAATTTTGTCTTTTTACAGGTAACATTGCGATGATTTTTCGGATGTCATGAATAAAACCCATATCTAACATTCGATCAGCTTCATCTAAAACAAATACATCTAACATTTGAAGGCTAAGAAATCTTTGGTTAATCAGATCAAGTAAACGCCCTGGGGTGGCAACAAGAACATCGACCCCACTTGAGAGCGCATTAACTTGCGGGTTTTGCCCAACACCCCCATAAACAACAGCATGACGAAGCCTCAGATGTTTGCCGTAAGTTTTAAAGCTGTCATGAATTTGTATAGCAAGTTCTCTTGTGGGCGTTAGAACAAGAACCCGCGTTTGTCTTTTATCAGCGCGTCTATCGAATTTAACCAGCCGATTTAAAATTGGTAATGCAAAAGCTGCAGTTTTTCCAGTGCCTGTTTGGGCGCAACCCAGTAAATCTTTTCCTAAAAGAAGATTTGGAATGGCTGCAATTTGAATGGGTGTGGGTGTTGTATACCCTGATTCACTAACAGCTCGATGAAGTGGTTCAATAAGATCAAAATCTAAAAATTTGGTAATACTCATGGGCCCACCACATATCATATTTCATTTTTTAAAAAGTTTGTAACATGCTCACGCTAAATTGAAGATCTGCAATATCACGTGCGTGGTGAACAAGCGGATAACGAAGTGGATCCACTGCGGTTTTTAAACCTTTAACAATACCGGCATGCAGGCGCGTTTTTTCAAGTAATGCATAGCTACCAGTGATTTCACCTTGTGTGACGTCAAGCCCTGGGATGTTTCCATCAAGGCCACCGCCACTTACTTGAGCATTATAGAGTTCATAAAATGAGCGTAATCCTACTCCAACAATTAACTTATCTGTGAAGTTACGATTCACACCAAGCGATGTTCTGAGTGCAACGGGATTAGTAATATTCATATTTGAACCGTTATACATAACTTTTGAAGGTGTATCGTAGGAGAGCTGTGCTGCACCAACGATATGAGTTGGTGATTGTGGAATGGCCATGTCGCCACTTCCTCCAGCTGCGAATCCCCAGCTGCGACCCGCATCCCCAGGTGTTGCTGGATCATCTGCGTATCGTGATGAATCATAAAGTGGCAGTTGAAGATTTGCATGTGCAGCAATGGCTAGACCTTCTTGATTGATTAATTCTCTTACAACACCAAATTGAGGGCGACCAATAGTTCTGGCTGTGTAGTCATCCAAATTTAATTGGGTGAGGGGAATGTTCATGTAAGCTGTGCCCAAATCTTTCACTTCTACGTTCATTTGAGGAACGAGCTGTGTAAATTTGATATTCTTTTTAAACATGGTATCCACATTACCCGTAACTAATTCTGCTGCTGCGCTAAAAGCGAGTGGTCTTTTGGAATCAGGTGTTGAAGTTACAGCAGCCATACGTGATTCACTCATGCCCATTCCTGTGCTTGTTGAGCTTCTAGAATATTTTGAGGGCAATTCAGTGGCAACACCTGCTGGAGCTCGTTCGCCTTTATAGGTTTTTTTGGTAGAAACTTTTGTGGATTTAGCGGTTTTTGATTTTGGTGCGGCGAGACTGGGGCATGCGATTGCCAATACCAAAATTAAGACACTCTTTTTTAGCATGATTTCCTCTTTTTCATAAAAAATGATTGTTATGACCTGGGCCAGCACTATGTTGATCAAACTGTATAAAGTCAAGAAACCTCTGATGAATTTCTTGACTTTGGTCGGCGCAAACCAGTACCCTATATACGAAAGTTAGACCAAGGAGACACAGTTCATGTCGGGTCACCAAAATGGTCCAAAAGACCAACAAAAGCATGTTTTAGAAGTGATTATTGCCGGTATCCCGTTGAAATTAAAATCGGGACAAGACCCTGACTTGGTAAAGAAATTGGTGTCCTTTGTCGATAAAAAGGTACAGGAGGCACTGCCAGCCACTAAAAATGGCTCAGTTCAAAACGCCGCATTATTAGCAGCACTGAACTTGGCAGAAGAACTTTTCGAACTCAAAGCGCGAGCGCTACAACAGTTGGAAAAGTTTGAAAAGAAGGCTCAAAAGGCATTAAGTGACCTTGAGACTTCGAAGCCTACGACGCGCCCTGGGCTAGATAATTGAGTAAGTATTGTACTTTGGAAGTATTGAGATTAGGAATTTTGAAAAAATTAGAGCCAGTGATTTAAGACGATCATAAGTAAAATGGCTCCTTAAAATGAAACAAATAAGAATATAAGCTCTATTTAAGAGCACTTTCTGGTTTCATTGTTCCAACTCAACCTTCACTCTCTATAATCTAGCACCGTGGTTTACTTGCAGCTGTTGCTGCTGAGGCGAATGGTGCAAACTACGATGTCATCGCAATCTAAAAATGTCTGGCGCGCGCATATGCTTGAAACGCGTAGCGAGCTTGGGCCAGATAAAATCAATCAGTTCAATCGTGAAATCTGTAAGAATGTATCTTCCATATTGACCGAAGCTGGTGGTTTAGGCGATTTAAAACACCGGCCTCTATGGGCTGGGTATAAAAGTTTCCGTTGGGAAGCTGATCCGGCACAAGCTGTCATAGAATGTGCTCCCTCAATTCGATGGGCATTTCCCCGTGTATTGCCAGATACACAAATGGAATTTTTAGAGCCTTTCCTAACAGATTGCCAATGGATTAAAAATTCTTGGGGAATTTGGGAACCAGATATTCGCACTGCAGAAAAAATAAATTTATCAGATTGTATGGGTGTACTCGTACCAGGTGTGGCCTTTGATCGGCAAGGACACAGACTTGGATACGGTAAAGGTTATTACGATAGGGTCCTCGCCGATTTTAAAGGACTCAAAGTAGGGGTGGCTTTTTCGGTGCAGATTACACCGGAAACCCTTCCCCATGACGACCAAGATGTGGCCATGGACCTCATCGTTACAGACACAGAGATTGTGCGCATCAAGACTGGTCGTCACTAGAAAAAGCACGCGCTTTTTGATAAGCGCGGCAATTGAAGGAGTATGAATCATGGATCTAATCACAATAGGTTTAGCGGCATTTGCCCTCGTAATCGGAATCGTCGCTGGTTTAATGTTCAAACGTTCAGCAGATGGCAAAAAAATCAAGTCTGCTAATCAACAAGCAGCAATACTTTTAGCTAAAGCAAAAGAAAATGCAGCACTTGCTGAAACACAAGCTCGAAATCGCGCTCGTAATATCGAGCAACTGGCTCAACAAACTGTTGAAAAAGAAACACGCAAAAGAGAACAAGAAGCAAGAGATGTTGAGCGTCGTGTTCGCGAAAAAGAAACTCAACTTGATCAAAAAATTGTGACTTTTGAAACTCGTGAAAAGCGACTTAAAGAACAAGAAGAGCGCATTCAAGTTGTTGAAGGTAAAGTGAGTGAAACACTTACTGAAGTGAAAAATAAATTAGAACAAACTTCTAATATGACTCAAGACGATGCGAAAAAACTTCTCATCGATACTATGCAAGATGAAGCGCGTCATGATGCAGCTAAAATTATTAAAGTTATTGAAGACGAAGCTAAACAAGAAGCTGAAAAACGAGCCAAAAAAATTATCTCACTCGCAATTTCTCGCTACGCAGGTGAATACAGCTCTGAAAGAACTGTTTCAGTTGTGGCACTTCCAAGTGATGAGATGAAAGGTCGTATCATTGGTCGTGAAGGGCGAAACATCAGAGCCCTTGAAGCTGCTACTGGCATGGATCTCATCATCGACGATACACCAGAAGCTGTTATTATTTCTGGGTTTGACCCTGTTCGTCGTGAAGTCGCAAGGCTCTCACTTGAAACACTTCTTCAAGACGGACGTATCCATCCGGCTCGTATTGAAGAGGTTGTTGATAAAATGAAAAGTGGTCTACTTAAATCAATTAAAGAAGATGGTGATAAAGCCATGTTTGATCTCGGTGTGCATGGTGTGCATCCAGAAATCGTAAAACTTATTGGTTCATTGAAATATAGAACCAGTTATACACAAAACAATTATACACATTCTATCGAAGTTGGTTTTCTTGCCGGCATCATGGCTGGTGAATTAGGTGCTAACACCAAGGTAGCAAGGCGTGCGGGGGTGCTTCATGATCTAGGTAAAGCCCTTGATCATAGTATTGAGGGAAGTCATGCTGTTATCGGCGCTGACTTTGCTAAAAAGTATGGTGAAACTCAAGAAGTTATTCACGCAATTCGTGCCCATCACGAAGATGAAAAACCTGACACCATTATCGCTCAACTTGTTCAAGCTGCAGATGCACTTTCAGGTGCTCGCCCAGGTGCAAGACGAGAGATGATGGAAAGTTATGTCAACCGTTTAGAAGATCTTGAAACAATCGGAAATAGTTTTGATGGTGTTTTAAGAACTTTTGCAATTCAAGCAGGTCGTGAAATTCGCGTACTTGTTGAAAGTGAAAAGGTTACTGACGAACAAAGTATCATGCTCAGTCGCGATATCGCGCGTAAGATCGAGCGTGAGATGACTTATCCGGGGCAAATTAAAGTTACTGTTGTGAGAGAAACTCGGGCCGTTGAGCATGCAAGGTAAGAGTCATGCTATCTGCAAGCGAACAACTCACTCAGCTTAAAAAAGGCATTATAGATCTGGTTTCAGAGAAAGAGCTTCTTGTGAAGCTTGAGAAATCTGTGAAAACAGGCAAGCCATTACGTATTAAAGCTGGATTTGATCCTTCAGCGCCTGATCTGCATCTTGGTCACACAGTACTTATAAATAAAATGAGACAGTTTCAGCGTTTAGGTCATGAGGTGATATTTCTCATCGGCGATATTACGGGCATGGTGGGTGATCCTTCAGGTAAAAATGAAACACGAAAGCCATTGACCCGAGAAGAAGTTAAATCCAATGGTGAGACTTATGCGCGCCAAATTTTTAAGCTTCTTGATCCTAAGACAACTATCATTGAGTACAATTCAAAGTGGTTTGGCCCTTTTGATGTGTTTGATATTTTTAAACTGTGTGGGCAATACACGGTAGCTCGAATGCTTGAGCGCGATGACTTTCAAAAACGTTATGAAAGTCATGCGCCAATTAGTATTCATGAGTTTTTATATCCGTTACTACAAGGTTACGACAGTGTGGCTTTAAAAGCTGATGTAGAACTCGGTGGCAATGACCAACGTTTTAATTTGTTGGTTGGGCGCGATATGCAAAAATCATATGGTCAAGAGCCACAAGTAGTGATGACAGTTCCGTTACTCGAAGGCCTTGATGGCGTAAATAAAATGTCGAAGAGCCTCAATAATTACATCGGAGTTGATGAAAATCCACGAGACATGTTTGGCAAGACCATGCGCTTGAGTGATGAGCTCATGGTGAAATATTATGAACTTTTAACAGATATTACACCTGCTGAACTTACAGATTTAAAAGATAAAATGTCTCAGAAAAAACTAAATCCTCGTGATGTTAAAATTGAATTAGCAAAACAATTTGTTGAACGTTTTCATTCAAAAGATGAAGCTGAAAAATCGAAACAAGAATTTTTTGAAATTTTCTCAAACAAAGGTATCCCCACTGATATTCCTGAGTGGAAGACATCTCCTGTTTCAGATATCTGGGTATGTAAACTTATGGTAGATGCTGGTTTGACAACTACGACCAGTGAAGCAAAACGACTTGTTGAAGGTGGTGGTGTTGAACGTGATGGAGAAAAAATCACTGATTCAAAATTAAAACTCAATCTTAAATCAGGTGAGAGTTTTGTTTTAAAGGCCGGCAAAAAGAAATTCGTAAAAATTGTGGTGAATAATTGAAAATATTAATTCAAGGCAGTAGATGAAAAACTTATACTTAACATTGATTGTTGTAATGATCTCAAGTCATGCATGGGCTTGGGGTAAACGCGGTCATGAGATAACTTCAGCTGTTGCCGTTGGAATTTTAGCTGAATCAGGCAAAGCTAGTTATTTAAAAGCCCATGAATTTGATCTTGGGTATTATTCTAATGTGCCTGATCTTATTTGGCGTAATATTGGTGAGGTTATCTCAAAAACTGAAGCCCCACTTCATTTTCTTGATTGGAACAAATCGTTTGAAAAAGTTTTTGGAACCCCACTTAATCTTCCATTGAAGTTTAGTGATTTTAAAACTCAGATGGGTTCAAATTTTGACATTCAACTGGGTGCATCCCCATGGAGAATCTCTGAGCTATTTGTACATTGCTCAGCATTAGCAACAAATCTAACTCGTGATGTACAAGGCCCATTACTTGTCTGCATGGGTACAATGGCGCATTATATCCAAGATCTTGGTGTGCCCCTTCATGTTACTGATAATTATGATGGTCAAATGACAAATCAAAAAGGTGTGCATGCATATTTTGAAACAGCGATGGTTGAGGCGTTGAATAATAAATTTGAGCTTAAAGAAAAAGTTTTAAAAGAGGCTTTAAAAAAATATTCAAAATTAAGAACGTATAATGACGATGTGAATCTCTTAATTCGAAAATTTATTGGTGAAAGTAACGCGAAGGTTAACGAGCTTCTTGAAATTGATAAGAGCTTAAATCGAGAAAGTGTTGATCTAGCAAAAAAGAAATTTAAAGCACTTGTAATAGATAGACTGGCCATGTCCGCAGCGCACACCGCGATTATTTGGGAAGAAATTCTTAAGCCTGTGAAAAAGTGGGATGACAAAAAGTTTTACTTTTTTGATGGTAAGCCTGAGTATATGCAGCCAAAATTTTTAAGCGAGAGCACACAACATTAAGGATATTTAATGAAAGTTAAATTTCTCCCTTCGGGGCAAGAGTTTGAAATAAAAGAAGGTGAAAGCGTATTAGAGCTTGCCAAGAAACATGGACTTTTCGTTAAGTCAATTTGCGGCGGGCTCCCCAGTTGCGCTGAGTGCCGCGTTAAGGTCGTCGCCGGCGAGCACAATGTCATGCCCCCGTCGTTTAAAGAAAAATCTCTGATTGGGTCTGCCTACTTTATTGATCACTCAAGACTGAGCTGTCAGGTTAAATGTATGGGCGACATCACAGTGGATTTATCAGAGCAGGTTGAAAAACAAAATGCACAGCCAGCCAGCAAAAAGGCACGTATGCCACTTAGGTATAAAAAAGAAGTTAAGGGCCCCAAGGGTGATTAAGTAACCACTGACTGTATTTCTCTTTGACGCCTTACATTGCTGGGTCTAATCTAATTACATGTTGAATGTAGGGGATTTTGCATTTGATTTTGATCTACCGACCTCTGACGGTAAAATAATTAAGCTCAGTGATCGGCTTAAACTTCATTCACCAATACTGATTGTATTTTACAAATTTGATTGTCCAACTTGTCAGTTCACTTTTAAACACCTTCCTCATATTTTAAATCAATTAGGTGACGAACATTTTTTAGCTATTGCGCAAGATGCACAAGTAGAAACAGAAAAGTTTAAGGCCTCTTATTCTTATCAAGGTAACATTGTGTGTGATGTGAAGCCGTATCCGGTTTCTTCTAAATTCGGTATCACCTTTGTGCCAACATTTTTTGTAGTAGAACAAGACCTCAAAATCTCAAATGTCGGTGAGGGTTTTGATAAGATTATAATTGATAATTTTTCAAAGAAAATAGCACTGGCAAAAAGTATAAGTCAGTTTCAGACTTTTAGGCCCGCTGAACAAGTTCCACTTTTAAAACCTGGTTGAGGCGCAAGAAACATATGAGACACGTGTTGTCTCCTGGATTATGAACCGTATTCTTCTAAAATCAGGCCATGAAATCAGTTATTTTGAGCAAGGTCAGGGCCCCCTTTTATTTTTGATACATGGTTTTGGTGGTACACATTCTGATTGGCAATCTACGTTAGATGCATTTACCCCACATTATCGTGTGATCATTCCAGATTTTATGCGTCAGTACATGCAAGATCCTAAACGAGAAAACCCATTAACATTTTTTGATCATGTAGAGATCCTTCACGAGTTTGTAAAAGTTATTTCCCATGATCAGAGTGAGCGTTACATTGTTGGGGCAAGTTATGGAGGAGCACTTACTTGGGGAGTTCTTATTCATAACCCTGAGTTATTTAAAGCCGCTGTACTTGTAGGCCCCATGCCGTGCAATCCAACTTTGAAGTTTGAAAATAGAACTATAAAAGTTTTTGTCGATTTAGCAAGGCATCCACTTTTGCTTGAACTTTATTTGGTGTCACCTCTAGGAAAAATTAGACTGCCACTGATTGAATCTATTTTTCATGCGCCTTGGATTCGACCTGGTAGGCGACGAAAGTTTGCTTTTTTGAGTCCTAGAAAAGCAAAACTTATTTCACACGTCATTCGAAGTTTTGCTTGGATCGTACGTCATGAAGATTGGGCTTATTGGGAGAGTCGATTTCACCGCATCAAACAACGGGTTCAAATTCTTTATGGTTCTGATGATCGTATTTTTAAAGAAGGTGTGAATACTGGTTTTGCGCGAGCGATTCCTGGTGCTGAAGTTAAAATGATTGATAACTGTGGTCATTTAGCAATGTTAGAACAACCTAAACAAATTGCAGAAGAGATTCTTAAATTTTTTAAAACCTGCGAATAATTACTTCGCCCACCTTAGTAGCGTTGCGCCCCATGTGAATCCTGAACCAAAAGCCACCAGAGCTACGAGATCTCCCTTTTTTAACAGCTTATGTGTTTGAGCTTCTTCCATGGTGATAGGTATCGTACCCGCAGTGGTGTTGCCGTATTTTTGTAAGGTGTTAATTGTTTTTTCAGGGGGCATTTCAAGTTGCTGCATCACCATTTGATTGATTCTCAAATTGGCTTGATGAGCAATTACAAAATCAATATCTTTCAGATTAATTTTAGCTTCAGCGCAGGCTTCAGCTAATACTTCGCACATGCGTGTAACAGCATTTTTAAAAACAAATTTTCCATCCATGTGTGGGTAAAAAGATTCATCAATGATTTGTTCATTTATGTTTAATCGTGGATAATCGGCACTTGAAGGTCTGTGGCACCAAAGTTTTTCTGCATTTTGGCCTTCACTATGTAGTTTTGTAAGAATAATGCCTTCGTTGGCATTGTGAGTAGGTTCTACGACTACAGCTCCTGCGCCATCACCAAAGAGTACGCTGATATCACGACCTGCAGGTGTTTTATTAAGACCTGTGCTATGAACTTCGCTTCCAACAACAAGGATGCATTTATAAACACCCGTTTTTATCCATGCATCAGCAACGGAAAGGCTGTAAAGAAATCCGGCGCATTGATTTCGAATATCAATCGCAGGAATAGTGCGATTTGGTGTAAGAAGTTTTTGAAGAATAACGCCGCATCCAGGAAAACAAAAATCAGGACTTACAGTAGCAAACACAATGCAATCAACATCATCTGCAGTTTTTCCGGCATCGATGAGTGCTTCTTTTGCAGCTTCAAAAGCCATACTTGAAGTGGATGTTCCGGGTTCGGCCCAACGTCTTTCTTCTATTCCGGTACGCTGACGGATCCACTCATCAGATGTGTTCATGAGTGCTTCAAGTTCTTGATTTTTAACCACCCGCGGAGGAACGTATTTTCCAACGCCACTGATTTTTGATTGCATTTAGTCTCCTTGGTGACCGTCAAACTCTATCTCATAAGCCCCTTTATTGACAAAAATAAAATGAGCAGATCTACTACTTAAATGTGTGTCATTAAAACCCTCAAGATAAGATTAGACCTTATTCTAATAGCAATGGTTTTTGCCACACAGGTGTTAGCTGCTGAATATAGAACTTTTGGAGTACTTGCCGGAGTAAGTTTTCCTAAAGTTGCCTATGCAAAGGCGCATCTTAATTTTGCAGAGCACTGGGCCGTTGATTATCAGGCATCATTAGGAATTTTTTGGGCCATACAACAAGGTGACATCTATTATTTCTTTTCTCGTGAGGGGTGGCAGCCTTACATTGGTATTGGTTATCAAAACTGGAACTTCTATGGGTTTTCTACTTCGACAAATTATAACGGCGTAATCTTTGGTAGCGGAAATCAAGCTGTTGCTGTAACCACACCCATTGGAATCATGTACGTCACGGATATTGGTCTTGCTCTTGACTTAAGTATTGCTGCTGATATTTTCACAAATGCTCCGGCAGACTTAAGAGGGCGGGTCGTGCCTGAAGCTCAAATTGCCGTCGGGTATTTTTTTTAACTGGCAAAAAGCCTGATATATTGTACCCATCAAATCTTAATGTTAATCTATTAACATAATGCTCAAAGTAAAGCTTTGGGGAGTCCGTGGATCTTTACCAACACCTATTGAGCCGGAGTTCTTAGTTGACCGGTTCAAGAAAGTTTTGGAAGAATTCACCCATTCAGAACACATGGGTGATAAAAATATCCAAAAGTTTTTGGATTCTATTCCCCGCTACAGATTACAAGGTTTTGGTGGCCATACCTCTTGTGTGCAGGTCATGACTGATAAACAACAAGTCATTATCGACGCGGGGAGTGGTATTCGCGCATTGGGCCAACAACTTTTGCAAGGCCCTTGCGGGTTAGGCAAAGGCGAAATTCACATTTTGTTTACCCATTTTCATTGGGATCATATTATTGGTTTGCCCTTTTTCGCCCCACTTTTTATTCCCGGAAATAAAATACATGTTTACGCTGTTCAACATGATCTTGAAGATGCGTTTAGAACAGTTTTTAGAAAACCTTTTTTTCCGGTTCCATATGAACAATTAGGTGCAGAAATAATTTATCACCGTATTGAGCCACGTAAGCCTCAGCAATTAGGAGACATCACTTACACGGCTTATCAATTAGACCACCCAGACCCGTGTTGGGGATTTAAAATCGAACATGGTAAAAAAACTTTTTCTTACTGCACTGATACTGAAGGTACACGGGTGAGCAGAAAAGAAATGGGTGATGATTTGCCGTTGTACCAAAATCTTGATCTTTTGGTATTTGATGCTCAGTACACGGTTTTAGAATTAACTGAAAAAATTAATTGGGGGCATTCAACTGCCATCATTGGTCTTGATCTGGCCATGCGTGAATCTATTAAGAAGGTGCTCTTTGTTCATCACGATCCAGCCGAAAGTGATGAAAAAATAGCCATCGCTGAAAAACAGGCGCGAGAATATTACAATCAAGTTTTAGAAGCTGCGAAAGAAACGAAAACAAAAATCAATGAAGTGGAGTGGTCATTTGCTCATGAAGGAATGATCATTAGTATTTAAGAACGATACTCTTCTGCCCAAGCCATCTGAATAGATTCCAAAATTCCAGGACTCGTTTTTTTAGGATCATCTTCAAAATCGGGAAGTTCTATTACAAAACGATGAATATCAATTGTGCTGACATTAAGAGGTTTAAGTTCAGGGTATTTATTTTTAAGAACAATTCCGATGTCTTCAAAATCGGTCCACCGTAAACCCATTAGGCTGAGAAAGAACTTCCGCAACCGCAGCTTTTTTTAGCGTTCGGATTTGAAAAGTTAAAACCTGTGCCTTGAAGTCCGTCAGAGAAGTCAAGTGTTGTGCCAGCAATAAAGAGATAACTTTTAGGATCAACTACTACTTTTACGCCGTGATCTTCAAAAATTTTATCGCCATCGGTTTTTACATTATCAAATGCTAATTTATAAGACATTCCAGAGCATCCGCCACCCACCACTTGAACACGTAAAAAAGAATCAGGTGAGGTTTCTTTTTGAACCAAGCGGCTAATTTCGGTAGCGGCTTTTTCAGTAATTTTAATCATTCATAACTCCTAAACTTGTGTCTCATAACTACCTCTATTATCGTATTTTTTTAAGCTCACGTAAAGGGGTGATGAGTCACCCAGCACTTTCACTGTGTTAACAATATGTTGTGCAGCTTTTAGAACCTCATTTTCGGTGGTAAATCGCCCCAAACTTAATCTAATGGTGCTCATGGCTGCATCATCTGAGAGCCCTATTGCTTTTAAAACATGGCTCGGAGTCACAGAAGCTGTTGCGCAGGCAGAACCTGGGCTAATCGCAACTTGAGTTAGATTTCGAATCAGAATTTCACTAGGCACATTTAAAAAACTGACGCTTAGGTTGTGTGGAAGTCTATCAGTGGGGTGTCCGTTAAAAATGAGGCCATCTAATTTCAGTTCTAAATGGGATTTAAGTTTTACTCTTAAATTTTCGATTCTTAATAATTCAGTAGTCTGATTTTTCTCAGCACTTTCACAAGCTGCACCAAAACCCACGATTCCGGGGACATTAAGTGTGCCCGAGCGTAAGCCCTGTTCGTGTCCTCCGCCGTGTATCAAGGGGGCGAGTTTGATACGTGGATTTTGTTTTCGCACATACAGTGCCCCGATTCCTTTGGGACCATAAATTTTATGGGCTGAAAATGAAATCAAATCCGCTTTGAGATCTTTTACATTGAATGAGAGTTTTCCAAGTGCTTGGGTTGCATCGGTGTGGAATATAATATTTTTTGATTTAACAAAATCTGCGATTTCATAAAGATCATTAATTGTTCCAATTTCGTTGTTAGCAAAAATTACTGAAACAAGAATCGTTTTATCGGTGATGGCCTCAGTGAGGTCTTGAATATTTAATTTTCCATAAGAATCTACGGGCAAAACAGTAATCATAAATCCTTGAGTCTCAAGAAACTTACACGAATCTAAAACTGCTTTGTGTTCAACACTTGTTGTGACGATGTGATTGCCTAATGCTTTATTTGCAAGTGCATAGCCTATAATAGCTAGGTTATTACTTTCCGTAGCACCGCTGGTGAAGATGATTTCGCGAGAGTCACTATTGATAAGTTTTGCAACTTGAGTTCTAGCTTTTTCTACAGCTTTTTCAGCATTCCAACCGTACACATGTGATTTGCTAGAGGGGTTTCCAAATTCACTTAAAAAATATGGTTTCATTATTTCAAAAACTTCAGGATCAAGGGGAGTGGTGGCTTGATAATCTAGATATATGGGCCTAGACATTTATTGTGGTCTCATTAACGTATCGAGTTTTGTTTCTTCAAGCAGTGAACGAATGCGAAGATTTAGTGTTTGCATTCCAGATTGTATTTCACAAATTCCCATGCGCTTGCATTGATCATCTTGAGAATCTCTCGCGCAATCCATGAGTGCCACCGTACCTTCAATGGCGCCCACTACTTGTGCGAAACTAATTTCAGAAAGTGTTTGAGCTAATTTGTATCCGCCGTGAGCACCTTTGGTGCTTGAAACAAAACCGGCTTCTTTGAGACGCTGAAGTGTTTTAGCCGTGATTTCATAGGGCAAGTGTAAGCCCTCTGAAATTTGACGAGCGCTAACTGCTTTAGGTTGTCGCCCAATAAATCCAAGTGCAAGAATTCCGTATTCTGAAACTTTATTTATACGTAACATATGCGAACAATATTGTCGTATATCGCCGCTTTGTCAAGCTGGGAGCCTCACTTGAGAGACGTACTTTTTTGAATAAAAATATTTTGAATTTTACGATTCATTTCTTGAATTAAGTGGCCACTTTCAATTAGCCTAGCATTCCTTAAAAAGCGGATCATTTCATGTTTCGTTGTACGGTTTTAATAGCGAAAATGCCTCGTCTAACAAGCCTGACAGGGGTTTTAAGGAAAGTGATACTTTGTGCGTCACGTTAAGTAGGCATAAATACTATATCTAGGGCCAAATTTAAAAAAACACCACTAGATATAGTAAAATTGGGCTTGACCGTTACGAATAGCGCATGATCTGAATAAGGGTGTAGGACGTACAACGATTTCAAGTTTCTAGTTTGAGATTGTACTACGTAGGGGATAGAGAAATTAGCCGTAAAGTATTTGAATGAATGGTTAATTTAGCTTTACACAAGAATAATATACTTAAATTTTCTTAAAAATAACAACGCGGGCTTGGAAGCACCGCGTGATAACGAGCGGGGGACTCAAAAGAATGGAAAATACATCATCACAGGCATCTCAAAGGAAGAGCGCAACAACGAATGCTAAAACACAGACAAAAAACACAAAGACTGCCGCAGAAGCGGGTTTAGATTTTAAGCCAATGTTTGTACCTAAAGGTGCAGATCCTTATGAAATGGTCATTTGGGAAAAACGCGCCAGCAAAATCTCTGATGCTGGAGGGGGAAGCGTTTTTGAAATGAACGATGTTATGGTTCCATCTACATGGAGCCAGTTGGCGACAGATATTGCGGTTTCAAAATATTTCAGAAAAGCCGGCGTTCCAATCACCGGTAGTGAAAAAAGTGTTAAGCAATTGGTTTTTCGCGTAGCCAACACAATTCGCAAAGGTGGGGAAAAACTTGGCGGTTATTTTAAAACGTCAGAAGATGCAGATAATTTCGAAAAAGAATTAACATATCTCCTTCTTACTCAGAGAGCTGCTTTTAATAGTCCTGTATGGTTTAACTGCGGTTTATTTCATCAGTATGGAATACAAGGCTCTTCAGGTAACTACCGTTGGGATTTTACCACAAATCAAGTTGTAGAAACTCAAAATGCCTATGAATTTCCTCAGTGTTCTGCTTGTTTTATTCAAAGTGTTTCTGATGATCTTATGAGCATTTTTGATCTTGCGAAAAGTGAAGCAAGAATTTTTAAGTATGGTTCAGGCACAGGAACAAATTTCAGTAAGATTCGCGGTCATCAAGAAAAACTCAGCGGTGGCGGCCAGTCATCAGGTCTTATGAGCTTTCTTGAAGTTTTAGACCGTGGCGCTGGTGCTACAAAATCAGGCGGTACTACACGCCGTGCTGCTAAGATGGTAACTCTTGATATTGATCATCCTGAAATTGAAGACTTCATTAACTGGAAAGTGCGCGAAGAGAAAAAAGTGCAGGTCATGGTTAATGCGGGTTACTCAAGTGATTTTAACGGCGAAGCTTATAAAACTGTTGCCGGGCAAAACAGCAATAACTCAGTTCGCTTAAGTGATGAGTTCATGCAAGCTGTTGCCGATGATAAAGAGTGGAGCACAACATTTCGCACCAATGGCGAAGTTTGCAAGACCTATAAAGCCCGTGATCTCTGGAAGCAGGTTTGTTTTGCTGCTTGGAAGTGCGCTGACCCAGGTGTGCAATTTGATACAACAATAAATAACTGGCACACAAGTTCTGCCACTGATCGCATCAATGGTAGTAATCCATGTTCTGAGTATATGTTTCTTGATGATACGGCTTGTAATCTCTCAAGTATTAATCTTGTGAAGTATTTAAAAGAAGATGGAACCTTCGACGTTCAAAAATACCAAGAAACTTGTCGCATCTTAATCACTGCACAAGAGATCTTGGTTGATTTCTCATCATATCCTACAAAACGAATTGCTCAGAATAGTCATGACTATCGTCCTTTGGGTCTTGGTTTTGCCAATCTTGGCACACTTCTCATGATTAAGGGCATTCCTTATGACAGTCCTGAAGCGCTTGCATGGTCTGGTGCACTTACTGCGATCATGACCGGAAGTGGCTATAAAGGTTCAAGCGAAATGGCAAAAGCGAAATCGCCGTTTCCAGGGTACGAACGCAATAAAAAACCGATGATGAAAGTTATGCGTCAGCACAGAGAAGCTGCGTATAAGATTTCTGATAAATATGCTCCTGAATATTTAGTAAAAGCTGCAAGACAAGATTGGGATGATGTTGTTGAGCTTGGCGATCAGTATGGTTTTAGAAATGCTCAAGCCACTGTTCTTGCTCCCACAGGGACTATCGGTCTTCTTATGGATTGCGACACCACTGGTATCGAGCCTGATTTTGCACTGGTGAAATTTAAAAAATTAGCTGGTGGCGGGTATTTTAAAATCGTTAACCAATCAGTGACTATGGCTTTAAGAACTCTCGGTTATGCAGAAGCCGAAGTAGACGCCATCGTAAAATACGCTGTTGGAACAAACACCCTTCAAGGTGCACCTCACATCAGCCGTGAGACTTTGGCAGCAAAAGGTTTTATTTCTCAAGATATTCAAAAAATAGAGAAAGCACTCATTGCTGCATTCGATATCAATTCAGCAATTGCACCGTGGGTAATTGGTGAAGAGAGCATGAAACGTCTTGGTATCGATGCTGAGAAAATGAAAAAACCTGGTGAAAGTATTCTAAAAGAACTTGGGTTTTCACACACTCAAATCGATGAAGCCAATCAAGTAGTGTGTGGTCGCATGACAGTAGAGGGTGCGCCGAATTTAAGACAAGAACATTTAGCCGTGTTTGATTGCGCAAATAAGTGTGGTCCTCATGGTCAAAGATTTATTGCTCCCATGGCTCATATTCGAATGATGGGTGCGGCTCAACCGTTTTTGAGTGGTGCAATCAGTAAGACAGTTAATCTTCCACCTGAAGCTAAGGTTGAAGACATTGAAGAATGTTATATGGAAGGTTGGAAGCTTGGTCTAAAAGCCATCGCTGTTTATCGTGACGGAAGTAAGATCAGTCAACCCCTGAACTCATCTGGTAGTAAAGGCGATACGATCGCTAAAGAAGATGCAGAAAAAATGGTAGCACAAGCTGTAGATGCAGCACTTAAGCAAACACAAAGTGCTTTGGGTGCAGGTAAGCGTCGTAAGCTTCCCAAAAAACGTCACGGCTTTACTGTTGAGGCGCGTGTGGGTGGGCATCAAGTTTATCTGCGCACCGGTGAGTATGATGACGGCAAATTGGGCGAAATCTTTATTGATATGCATAAAGAGGGCGCAACATTTAGAAGTTTATTAAATTGTTTTGCCATCGCGACTTCACTTGGTTTGCAATATGGAGTTCCACTTGAAGAATTCGTCGAAAAGTTGACCTTCACACGCTTTGAACCTCAAGGTGTGGTTGATCATCCGAACATCAAGCAAGCCACTTCTATTATTGATTACATCTTTAGAGTTTTGGGTATGGAATACACCGGGCAAACAGATTTCTTGCACGTCCCACCCAATGCCGATCAAGAATTAGCTATGCACAGACCAGCTCGCATTCCGATTCAAATGGATATGAGTGTTGGGATGATCGCACCTCAAGCGATGCACGATGCCCAGACAATGACAAAGGCATCAATGGATCACTTGAAGGCTGACATCATGAAAGCTGATGCAATCAAAGCTGAAAAACCTGGCCCCGCGGCGGGAGCTTCGGCTCGAGTTTTAAGTGCGCATCTTCAAACCATGATGGGTGATGCGCCCTTTTGCACAAGCTGTGGACATACAACCGTAAGAAACGGTGCTTGTTACAAGTGCTTGAATTGCGGCAACAGCATGGGTTGTTCATAAGAAGTTCATTGTCAGTAATAATTAAGTAAAAAGGGAGCCACTTGAGCTTCCTTTTTATTTTACAGCTGTAAGAATATTGGACATTCACAACATCTTAAGTGCCTGGAAAAAGGTAGATTCCCGTGGCATAGACCCTGCTTGTTTACGGAGCAGGGGTGCAAAATGATAAAAGTATTTTTGGTTGTTTTATTAGTAGGGGTATTCACTGAATCAGACTCAAATGCTGATGCTAACTCTGATAAAGACATAGCTTGTAAGACTTATAGAGTTTTAAAAAAACAATATAAAGAGGCGCTAGAAACAAGTAGCACCGTCACAATGGGTGGGGCTTCATCTGCTGTAGTTGGTGGTGCACTGATCTTAGGAAGCAAACAGGTTTCAAAAAACACTAGCCAAGCTATGCGAGCGGCAAACAACGAACTCGTTAATGCACGAATGGTACGCAATAAACTTAGTCATTATGTGAGTTTTGATACATGGTTAGTCGATAATACTGGCGCAAAAGATTGGGCGGGTAGAGCAACGGGCACACAAACACTCGAACAAGTCCAAATCGCAAAGGCTCGATCATCTATAGTGAGTAGCAAGTATTCTCAATATGCAGAAAAAGCATTTGTGCGAGCCGTAGCTGCAGGAGATGAGTTAGCACTTCAAAGTAAAAGCTTTGGTGATTTTGAAACAAAACTGAGAGCACAAAAAATACCATTAATTAATTATATTGAAAAATATGTTTATCTTCCCAATAAAGACCGAGCACTTGCGCAAATGCTGAAGTTATCGCCGCTTTTCAAAATACAACCCTCCGGCGGTCTCGAAGCAAGGTTGGCAACTCTTGATGTCATAGAAAAAAACGCCAACCAGACATTAAAAAGGGGTGATTTTTTAACCAAGTTAAGTAAGTGGGGGTTTCGTGTTGGTGGTGCAATGGCCGCATTAGGTACTGGCGCTGCGTTGGTCGCGGGTAAGGTTTTGAGTGCACCTGCCGATGTAATACTGACAGAACTCGGTGGCAGAAAATTGGGTGAAACGCCTGAAGAGTTGGATATGTTATCTTCGTATGCCGAAGACCCAAGTAAACTTTTTTTGTTTAGTAATGACGCAAATGCATGTATTAAAATCACAACTAACGCATATCTAACAAAAGTTTTTGTAACGTATTATTCCAACCATCCTGAGCTTAAAGCTGAGCTTGCAAAATTACCAGATGGGCAAATCATGAGTGATAAAGTTGCAGTGTCAGCACCCGTGCCCGCGAGTGCGCCCGCGCCCGCGAGAACGAACATGAGAGTAAATTAAGAATCGTCTCAAAATGAATTGTCTAGTTTTTCACTAACAGCTGTCAAATGTTTATACACATAACTATAGTAAAATCATATACTTACAGTCTAAAGTGGCGGCCCAACCCTTGCAATTCTAAGATGGCAAGGGAGGGGTTTATAATGAAACTCACATTTTTAGTATTAGTCGCTGCAATGGTTTTCGCCGGTAATTACGCGATGGCGGGAACATCATCTGGTTTAAAGCAGGAGGATCCTGTTTACAAAGCAAAACGTCATGTTTTTGCACTTAGCAATGAACTTAATAACCAAACAGATTATTTGTCTAGCCATGTTCAACCGGAAAATATTAAAGCGACTGAAGCAAAATTTTCTAAAACAGCTGAAAAGCTCTTTGCTGCCAAAACTGAACGTGTTGAGATTGTAAATAAAAGATTAGAAGAGTTGCTTAGAAAATCTCAAGCCACAACAGATGATAAAAAACGTTCTGAAATTCAAAATTCAATCAACGAACTTTATAATGATCTTTATCTCATAGCCACTCCAATAGAAAATCAAAGTGCGATTAATGGGTTGGCTGTTAGGTATCCTGAAATTAAAAAGACTATTTATGCATACAATGAAGAAAATAAAAGAATCGAAGCCTTGGTGAAAAGTCGCATGGATACAATCTTAAAAAGAGCGGCTGCAATTGGTTTAAGAATTAATTCATCTGGTGGAACTGGAGTCTTAAGTTCTAGTAGAGTTCGATAATGATGGTTACTAAGGTTAATATAAAAAATAAAATCATAAAATCCATGAACTGGGCACATACTATGGTGAGTGTTTTTGCCATTAAATGGATGATGCTTCGTATCTATTTCATGTAAATGCAAAACCCCTAAATCTTACTCCCAATCAGCTTGCCAAAACATCTACTCCGTCATAAAAATTAAGCATGCATATTCTTCTCTTTCATGACTCAAAACTACCTCCGCCCAATTATGGCGGTATTGAGCGCATTGTTGTAACACTTGCCGAAGAATACATCCGTCGTGGGCATAAGGTCAGTGTTCTGTGCAAAAAAGGTTCAAAGATTAATGGTATAAATGTTGTTGAGTTGCCCGAGAATGCACACACCAATATTGAAAAAGTTATTCCATCAGATATTGAGTTCATACATTCACACCAGCCTTTACCTATTGAACCCAAACGACCTTATTTAATTACCATTCATGGCAATGGGCACCTGGCTGAAAAGTATTGGCCAAACACTAATTTTTTAAGTCGCAGCCATGCAAAAAATCATAATTCAAGTATTTATGTTTTTAATGGCGTTGATCCTCAGCGATATTCGTTTGTGGAGAAAAAAGAAGAATATTATATTTTCTTAGCTAGAACCACTTGGCGTGTGAAAAATTTAAAAACCTGCATAGCTTGGGCTAATGACTTAAATGTAAAACTTAAGATCATCGGGGGCAACGGAATTTCTCGCGGGAATATTGAATACGTTGGTTTTGTCGATGACACTGTTAAAGCTAAAATTTTAGGTGGAGCAAAAGCACTTATTTACCCAACAAATTGGGATGAGCCTTGCGCTGGTGCCCCTCTTGAAGCCTTGGCCTGTGGAACACCTGTGATTTCATCACATAATGGCTGTATGCCAGAGATGGTTACCCATGGTGAGACAGGTGTTTTATGTGAAAACTATAACGAATTACTAAAAGCTGATGAAATTTTAAAGACTGTGAGTACTCAAGCTTGTCGTAAAAAAGTTGAGTCCCAATTTAGTGTTCAAAGAATGGCGGATGATTATCTCAAGCTTTTTGAGCATATTTGTAGCCAAGGGAAATTAGTCGATCAGCAAAATCTTCCGCGCTATAATTTCAAAAAAGAAAGTGTTAGATTTTTATATAAACCCACAATTGTGAATCAAGTGCGCTTGATGATGACAGGAAAAATATGAAAGTTCTCGTAACAGGTGGTGCCGGGTTTATCGGAAGTCATCTATGCCTAAGACTTTTAAAACAAGGGGATGACGTTATTGCCTTTGATAATTTAAGTTTGGGGCAAGAAAAATTTTTAAAGCCTTGTCTTGATTTTAAAAACTTCAAATTTATCAAACAAGACCTTCTGGATTTTGAAGAAATTAAAAAGGCCTGTAAAGGTGTCGAGCGTGTTTGGCATTTGGCCGCAAATTCTGATATTGCCGCGGGTGGAAAAACAACCGACGTAGATTTAAAAATCGGAACCTTAGCGACGTACAATGTTTTAGAAGCTATGCGTTTGCAAGATGTGCGTGAGTTGGTTTTTTCTTCAACAAGTGCAATTTATGGTGAGGCAGAGCTAAGGCCCACACCTGAAGGCTACGGCCCGCTTTTACCCATTAGCTTTTACGGTGCAAGTAAACTTGCATGTGAAGCGCTTTCAACAGCATTTGCCCATAACTTTAAAATGAAAGTTTGGATTTACCGTTTTGCAAACATTGTTGGAAGTCACACGACCCATGGTGCCATTCATGATTTTATTAAAAAATTAAAAAAAGACTATAAAC